>JAGALD010000079.1 GCA_017625395.1 Bacilli bacterium
AGCTAAAAGTGATAATCTTGAAGTTATTGATGCGCATGATGGAAAAACTACAAACATAAGAGACATGGTAGCAGATATAAAAGAAATAAAACAAAAAGCTCGTCAGTCAGCAGAAAACAAATATAAAAAGAAGAAAAAAGATGAAATTGAATTAATTGATGCATTTGACGGAGCACCAAGACCAAAAAAAGAAAAAAAGGAAGAGTCTGAAACAGAAGACAAGAAGGCAAAGAAAAAATTAAAAGATAAAGACAAAGATAAAGATAAAGATAAAGAAAAGTCAAAAGAAAAAGAAAAAAAATAATTAAACTATAAAAGTGGGCATAAATTTGTTCCACTTTTTTATTTTCAAAAATAAAGTAATTAAAAATCCTAGTTATATCTATATAAACAACTAGGATTTGAATAATTAATTTAAATTATAATTTACAAATATTTTTATTTTGTTATAAGCTCATATATTTCATCATTTATATCTTCAATTGATCTAAGTTTATTATCTTTAATACATTCAACCTTATCCCAATTATATAATTCAGACAATTCAATATAAGCTCTTTCAGCATTTTTTAAGTGTTCTGGATTTTTTTCTAAATCATCAAGATATTTTCTTGATTTTTGTAATTCCTTAGAAAAGTCATACGGAACATGTAAAAATATAGTCTTATCAGGTTTTGGTAATCCCAAAAGCCAATATTCTAACTTATCAATCCATTGATACATATAAAATCTTTCGTCTTTATCAGCAATCTTACCACCTTGATGTGCAAGATTAGAAGTTACATATCTATCAAGAATAACATAATATCCTTTTTCTACATATTCAATAACTTTATCTATATTATATTTTCTATCCGCAGCATAATATAAACAAGCTATTTTAGGATCAAGGTCACAAGCTTCTTCATGAAAATAACTTTCACCAATCTCTTCCTTACCTAAATATGCTCCACCAACTATTTTACCGGTTGGAGTATCATAGCAAGGAAAACTTAACATAATACAATTCTTACCATTTTTTTTCAAACGTTCTTCTATTAATTTAGATTGAGTAGCTTTACCAGAACAATCAGTTCCCTCAATAACTATTATTTTTCCTTTTTCATTATTTTCCATCACTAGCACTTCCCTCTTTTTTTCTTTTTACTAAAATCTTACCACAAGATTCCTTACCTTCAGGACAATAACCAAACACATCACAAGAAGCTCCTAAATAGCTACCATACAAAGGTGAAATAGGTCTTACTTCATCACACATCTCATTTACAATTTTTCTGATAGCAGCTTGAGCTTTATTACAACATCTCATTCTACTAATCCAAGCAAGGCTACTACCATTAATTGTAGTTAGAACATTACACTTATTAGCAGCTTGATAAAAATAAACTAAATCATTTTCATTAACACCTTGATTTACAAAATAATCACGAACTTCTCTATTTTTTTGAAAAATTCTATCATATGAATCTTTTTGTTCTTTTTTTAATGTTGGTGGTGTATCATAATTTTCAAGATTCCAAAGAGGAACAAAATCAGGAACCAAAAGCGAATGCATTCTGTGCCTTTCCAAATGAGTTCTTACAGCTAACGGAATTGGTATATCAAAACTAAATGAGACTTGTTCAAGTTCTCTTTTTTCATCATTAGAAACAATAGCACGCATTAATTTATCTTCAAATTCAGAATCCTCTTGTGACAGTTTATCTAAAAGTTCAAGTGCTTTATCATGAGATATTTGATATCTTTGTTTCAAAGCACTAATTAATATAAGTCTATCAGAATCAGGTGTATGACTAGTCAATTTAACTTTATCATGAATTTCTATATCTCTATTATCAGGAGTTACACTATATTCATCAAGAAACGAAAGATTATCTTCCCCATTTTTGGGATTTTCTCTTACTACATCACTCATATAAGGTATATATTCATCAATTATTTCAAGGAATTTTTCACCTAAAGCTCTTGCTTCTTCTATATTACTTACTTTACCATAAAGCAAATATCTAGTAAGACGAGTAAACTCTCTTGCATCCATTCCCATTACCATATTGCTATAAAAACAATAAGGAAGAATATATCTTGCATCTTCAAGTCTCATACCATTATCTATTAAATTACCATATTCATCAAACAAATTTTGCATATGGTTTTTATAAATTTCTTTAAGTTCATCATTTTTAGGATGAATATTACCATCTTTATCTCTAAATTCTGGAATATAAAATCCATTATTTCTAAAGTCAACTTCTCTTCTTGATTTAATAGTAAAAGAAGAAAGCCTAGAACCAATTAAAATATGTTCTAATATAGGTGATACATCGTCAATTGATAACGCTATATAATCATGTTCTGCAATCGAACCATGTCCCATACCAATAACTCTTTTTGCATACTTTACATTCTTTTCATAGCCTAAATTTGAAGACTTTTCATAAACCTCATAGGCCTTACCACTAGTTCTTGAAAGCCTACCAGCAGTAGCAACCTTTTGAACTCTTCTTTCAATATCCTCTTTTTCACCACTACCTAAATATTCAACTCTCATAAAAACCTCCCAAAACTATTTTATTTTTGATTCATCAATAACATCATTATTATCATCAAATTCCAAATTAATAAATCTTCTGCTAGCCAAATAGTCACACATATGAACAAACTTCTCCATTGGAGCTCTTGGTACTGGTAAAACCACATCAGAATAATTACTTACATTCCATGGTCCCATATGACTTTCTACCATAGCACAAATTTTTTCCATATCATCATCTGTCATTTTTAAATTTTCTTTATTTTCTTTTACATATTCACTAATTAAAAGTGGATGATCAAACTTAGTATATTTATCTGTCTTAACCTTACCATACTTAAGACCATCATGAATTAATAAAGCAATAACTATTAAATCTTTATCACGTTCACTATAATTCTTACCAATACTAGGATTAGACAAAAGCTCAACAGCCATTTTAACTGCAGCCTTAACATGTCTTGCTAACCCCATTTCCCCAGCAGCATATTTAGGATGATATTTACCAGTAGAAGATGCATCTACTTCAAAAAAATAATCAGGTAAAATCCCAACCAAATATTCAGCATCACTTCTAAGTTTACTATCGTTAATATATTCTATTTCCTTAGCAAAAGCCTTTACTTTATCATTTATTTCCATTACTTCCTCCAATAAAATTTACTAATATTGAATTAGATATATATAATTTATCTTCAGGTATAAAAATATACCCTTCTTCTATTTTCAACATATTATTATTTACTAAATCAATTATATCAAAAATTTGTTCTATATCCAACAAATATTTTTCTCTAAACGTATTAATACTAACACCAGAAGTTTTTCTTAACCCAAATATTAATTCATTTTCCATTTTTACATCATTTGTTATAAATTCATTGATGTACTTATAATTACCTTCAAAATAACTATTTAAATTTCTTGTATTAGTATATCTATAACTGTTTACATATCCACTTGCACCAAGACCAAACCCATAATATTCATCATTATTCCAATAACATAAATTATGCCTAGACTCAAACCCTTTTTTTGAAAAATTACTTATTTCATAATGATTATATCCATGTTCTCTTAACGATTTAATAATATTATAATACATACTACTATCAAGTTCCTCATCAATAGATTTAACTCCATCAATATAAATCTTTGTATGTGGTTCAATAATAAGAGAATATATCGAAACATGTACAGGATTAACATCATAAATAAATTTTAAATCATTATATACGTCTTCCATTGTCTCATTAGGAAAAGCATACATTAAATCTACATTTATATTAGAAAAATATTTTTTAGCTATTCCAATTTTTTCATAAACTTGACTTCTAGTATGATCTCTATTTAAAAACGAAAGAAATTTATCATTTATAGTTTCAACACCAATACTAAGTCTATTAACTCCAACTTTTTTAAATAAAGACATTTTTTCTTCAGTGATATCAGATACATTAACCTCTACAGTAAATTCATAATTATCTCTAAGTTTAAATATAGAAATAATTTCAAAAAGAAAAGAAAGTTCTTCTAATGATAAACAGCTAGGACTTCCTCCTCCTATATACAACGTTTCAATATATTCGCCACAATAATTTTCTTTTATTTCTTTTTCTAAAGAAGATAGATATTTTTTAACAAACTTTTCATTATAAAACATCTTACAAAAGTCACAATAAGAACAAATAGATGAACAAAATGGAATATGTATGTAGACACTTTTTATTTTATTTTCCATAATTTCTCAAGTTTTTTATAGAATGTTCAGGTAATAAAGGTTTTATTTTCTCTTCATACAACGCAGCATCAATCAAAGGTAATCTAGTATGAATATCTCTATATACTACCCAAAACTTTACATTCATCATATCTGCTATTTGTTGAATAGTCATACCAGACTCAAATAACTCTGCCACAGTAGAAACTCTTTTTCTTATTTCTTCATCTTTAACATCACG
>JAGALD010000080.1 GCA_017625395.1 Bacilli bacterium
AAATAAAAAAAATACTTGCTATTTTTTAAATTTATTGATAAGATAGAGTAGTCTTTTAGAGATGGCGGAATTGGTGAAGTGGTTAACACGCCGGATTGTGGCTCCGGTATGCATGGGTTCGATCCCCATATTTCGCCCCATTGAGATATAAAAAAGAAACTGAAAACAGTTTCTTTTTTTGTTAGTTTAAAATATATATTCCAATATTTAAGTATGTAGCAAATATTATCCATAATATATATGGAATTAATAAGTACGTACTTATTTTTTTTTCTTTGTAAAATTTTATCATCAATAATATTACCAATATATCTAATATTAATATCCAGATGATTGATAATAATCTCAATTTAAATATAAAGAATATTATAGACCATAAAAAGTTAAAGAATAGTTGTATATAATATATTGTTATTGTTCTTTTATTATAGTTATTTTTTCTATATAAGAAGTATGAAATTCCTAATAGAATATATATTATTGTCCATGCTATTGGGAAGAAAATAGATGGTGGTGATAGTGGTGGTTTAACTAATTCTTTATAATCTATATAATCTTTTATTAAAAAACCAATTATACTTCCACCAATTATTGGTAATAGTAAATAAAATGCGTATTTTATTTTTTCTTTCATAAATATTCTCCTTTATTATTAAAGTATTCAATTTATTTAATATTATGTTTTTTATAATTTAATTTATATTAGTAATGTTTATATTTTTTCTTTTTAAATTATCTAAACATTCTTTTAAGTATTCGTTATTGTGTTCTTTGTATATCGGTGTTTTTACTTTTTCTTCTTTTGTGAAATTTGTGTAGTCAAATCCAATGTTTTTTCCTCTATATTTAATGTTTTTCCATAGTGTATTTACTTTATAATTTCTTTTTTCCATTTCATTAATTACTAATTGATGAAAGTGGAATAAGTCTGAATAGGGATGCTGAAATACATAATTTACAGTACTATGTTTTTTTCCAAATCCTTTACCACGTAATGCACATAGTTCACGATGTTGTCCAAGTAATTGATTTCTTGGAAGATATTTTATTAAACTTTGATGCCATACTCGCATATAATCACCAAAATATATTTATCAAATTTAGTTGTATTATTTTGTCGTTTGTTCTTTATTTGATTACTTTTATGTTATAATTTCTATAGGAGACGATGATGATATGCTTAAAAGAGTAAATGAGCTTTTTACAAGATATAGAAAGTTAGTTATGTTTTTTTTCTTTCTTGTTATCTTTTTTTTAGTTCTTAATGATGTTTTTGATAAAGAAATTATTTCTTATGATGTATGGGCACATGATGTTCTAGTGAAAAACTTAAGAAGTGATTTTTTAACTATGGTTATGACTATTATTACGGAATTTGGAAGTGCTTTGGCTTTAGTTGTTTTATCACTTTCGTTTTTTCTTTTTTCAAAGAATAAGAAAAAAGGGATATGTGTATCCTTAAATCTGATTATTATAACAGTTATTAATTTGATTTTAAAATTTATGATACAAAGACCAAGACCTAGTGGGTTTAATATTATTAATGAATCGGGGTATAGTTTTCCGTCAGGTCATTCGATGGTATCTACTGCTTTTTATGGACTTATAATTTATTTGGTATATAAAAATGTGAAGAATAAATGGTTGAAAATTACTTTGATGATTTCTTTGTTTTTATTGATTATTATGATTTGTATTAGTCGAATATATCTTGGTGTGCATTATGCTAGTGATGTTATTGGTGGATTTTGTATTTCTGTTTCTTATCTTATGATATTTATTATGATAGTTCCTAGATTTTTAGATATTATTGATAAAGATTTTTAATGTAAAGTTTGTGTATTTGAGGTTATATTGTTTTTTGTTTTGTTGTTAGTTTTTTTTAAATAATTTATAATTTTAATAGAGGTAGATATGAAAAGAAAAAAATATAAATTAAAAAAGAAAAATATTTTGTTGTTAGGATTATTTATTTTGGTATTAGTTGGGGTATTATTATATAAACCTTGTATAAATGTTTTTAGACTTGTATCTATTGATTATAGTTTTGAACAATCTATTGATATATATAAAAGTGGATATTATGAAGATGTTATAGAACGAGGATATAGTAAGATAATTCCCAATATTATAAGTGATGAGTCATATGATAATTCTAAAATAGATTTATATTACGCGGTTGATTACTTTGATTATGATGGGTTTGTTAGTAATGTAAATAAGTGGTTAGAGTTAGGATATACTACTAAAGAGATTAATTATATAAATAAAAAAGATGATCTTAGTTTAAGAAATTATGTTAGTAGTAAATATGTTCAAAATATAAATAGATGGATTCAATATGATTTTTTTAAAACAGATAAGTTTGATAGATATTTGAAATTTTTTGATGGTGATTATAAACAAACAATTATTAATGTAAATATTGGGCTTGATAAGCCATTTTATGAAGATGTTAATATTATTAAAGACTATTCTGTATCTGTTCTTGCTAATAAATATAACAAGTTAGATAGTAGTTTTTCTCCCAAAGATTTGACTTTGTTGGATAACTGTTCTACAGGTAATCATTATTTGGCAAAAGAAGCTAAAGAGGCATATGACAAAATGTGTTTTGCATCTTTAAAAGATGGTATGAAATTATCTGTTACGTCTTCTTATAGAAGTTATCAAGATCAAGAGAAAATATATAATAATTATCTTAATCTATATGGTAAGTCATATGTTGAAAAATATGTTGCTACTCCTGGTTTTTCTGAACATCAAACTGGTCTTGCTTTAGATGTTAAATCAATGAATTCTAATATATTTGGATCATCTATGGAATATAAATGGATGGTTAATAATTCTTATAAATATGGTTTTATTTTAAGATATACTGAAAATAAAAAAGATATTACTGGTTATAATAGCGAAGCTTGGCATTTTAGATATGTTGGAGTTGAAGCTGCTAAGTATATTTATGAGAATAATATTACATATGATGAATATTATGTTATGTTTTTAGATAAGTAATAAGTTAGTTTATTTGTTCTTGAAAGTTTGACATATTTCGTTATATATTTTAAAATTATATTGTATGGTAAGGTGATAATATGGCTGATTTAAATACTAGTGATTTGTCTGATACTACTATAACAGTAGATGCGGATGCTATAGATGATATTTGTAATACTTGGAATCAAAAAGTGGAAAGTGTTGATTTAGAATCTATTGATGTTGATAGTTCTTTTTCTGCATTAATTGGATGTGAAATTGCAACACAATATGTTCCTAGTCTGAAAAATGCTTTAAGTACTATGAATTCATCAGTTAAATCTATTAGTAATATCATAAAAACTTCTGCAGATGAACAAGTATCTGTTGATGAGAATGCTAATAATAATAACAATAACAACAATAGCAATAACAATAGTAATAATAATAGCAGTAATCACAATAATAACAGTAATAACAACAATAATAGTAATTATAATGATAATAGTTCTGTTGATAATGGTAGTGCTAATCTAGAAATAAATAAAGAGTTTGTAGCTTCTATTAATGGTCTTGATTATGTTTCATATTCTTCATTAATGACTTCTTTGTCTTCTTGTGTTACTAATCAAATGTCTTTAACATCTATTCTTTTGAATACTGAAAATGCAGATATAGTTAAGAAGATTTTATTGGAAGATGCAAGTATCTCAAATGAATTAAAGCAAATTATTACTAATATGGATCCAAAAGTATTACAAGCTAGTTTGCTTTCATGTTTAAAAGATAGTGATGCAATGATTGATGCTTCTAAATCAATTGTTTATAGTCATTTGGAGCGTTTAGCTAAGACAAATAATATTAATATTGGTGATGTACTTAAAAATCAAAATGTTTTGTCACAAACATTTGTGGATTTTAGGGAGGTATCTAATATAATGGATACTTTAGTTGCTAGTAATAAAGTAGGTGAAGGGTTACTTAATGTGTATGATGGAAATACAAATGTTAGTAACAATTCTGTTGAGATTATAAGAGATATGATAAATAGTATTGCTGCAAGTAAAAATATTCAACCTGAAGCATTATTGATAGACTATAATTATAAAGAATTCTTAAATGGTTCTGTTATGAAATGTGCTAAGGATTTTAAATATGTTAGTACTGTAGGATATACAGATTTAAACACTGCTACAGAAGTTTTATCTGGAATTGTAGCAAGGTAGGGGGAATTATGGCTAGAAAAATAAAAATAAATTGTAGAAAAGTTTATGATACAGGAGTTAGTTACGAAAATTTATCTTCTGATTTAAAAAGGATACAAGAAGAAATGCGTGCTATTTCAAATGGTGTGTTAGAAGCTTGGTCTGGTGTTGATAGTCAAAACTTTAATATAAGTTTTTTATCTCATGTTGAAGAATTGAACTCTTTAATATCTTTTTTAGAGTTTAAAAGTGACTTGTTGAAAAAAACAGCATTAAATCATAATGCTGTGGATAAAGAATTTTTAGAAAAGATTAAAAGGAGTGATATGGATGAACAGCGAATTAAATATTGATTCTTCTAAGCTTGCTTTAGAAATTGAAAAATTGAGAAAAGTAAGTAAAGATTTAGAAGATATATTAAACAAACTTAAAAATGAAAATTCCATATTGTATGATAATTGGGAGACTAGAACTTCTGAACAAGTTTTTTTTGATTTTGATATGTTTTATAAAGAATTGGAAACGATAAAAAAGACTAATGATAATGATGCTAATTTTTTACAAAATGTAGTTAATAATAGTTATGTTCAATTTGAGACGAATACAAATAAATTAGTTGATAATAATATTGCTATCTAAGAGGTGATAATATGGCAGAATCTATTGCAGCAGAATTAGTAAGTTTTAAAGATAAGGTAGGTAGCTGTATATCTAGTATGAATACAACTGTTACAACTTTATGTTCAAAATTAGACGAATTATCTAATGCTAGTACATCTACTCAAAGTTCATTGTCAAATGTATATTCTAGTGAGAATAAACAGACAGTGTTGAATAAATTTGATAAGATTAATAATTTATATAAGAGAATAAAAGATAGCTTAGAAAGTGATATGACTAGTATTTTAAATGAATCGTCAGCTCTTCTTGAAAAAATAAAAAATTTAGAGACAATTCGAAATGAAATAGTTAGTCAAGAAGGAAATTTATATAGTGACGACAAACAAGTAGTTGATAATGCTACTAGTATATTGAACTCTAAAAGATCAGAATTTAATTTATTGCATAGTGAATGTAAATCGTTGTTAAATAAACTAAAGGGAATGGATTCTTCTATTAGCTTTGTTGAGGAATTTTCTATCATGGATGTGTCAACTCTTTCAAAATATCTTGTAGGTGGTAGTTTCGAAAGAAAGTATTATACTGCAACAAATGGTGTGAAAGTTGAATATTATATATATATCCCAGAATATAGTATTGAAGTTGATAAAATTCCTGTTCATATGTATTTGCATGGAGCAGGTGAGGATAATGGTGGTGTTTTAGATGCCGCACTTCCTAAAATGCTTCAAAATGGATATGAACCAAATGGAATTGTAATTTGTCCTCAAAATACTTATGGTGGAAGATCTTTTGAAGAAAATGAAAAGTTTCAAGATGCACTTATTGAACTTACTAATCAGACAATTGAAACATATTCTGGAGATCCTGATAGGGTATCTTTAAGTGGTCATAGTGCTGGTGCAATTGGTGGATATAAATTGATTGCTAGATATCCTAATTACTTTTCAGCATTTATGCCAATTAGTGGTCATGCTAATAGAATTACTGATGGTGGGTATGACGATGCTTGGGAATCTTTGAGTGAAGTTAATGTTTGGGCATTTCATGGTGCTTTGGATGACAGTGTTAAGTATAAAGATGCGCAAACTGCTATTGAAAAGTTACGTTCGATGGGTAGTGAAGATGCTGAATTATATACATTTGAAAAATGGGGACATGGACATGTACAAGATAAAACATTTGAAGGTGAATATAGTTATCAAGGGGGAGAGCCAGTTAATCCACTTGATTGGGCGTTTAATCAAACTCGAAATGCATAAAAGAGATATTTTCTCTTTTTTTAGGTTAATTAAATTATATTATATTATATTAATAACATTATATGGTGGTGAAATAGTATGGCGGAATCTATATCTAGTGAATTAGTAAGTTTTAAAGACAAGGTAGGTAGCTGTATATCTAGTATGAATACAACTGTTACAACTTTAAGTTCAAAATTAGATGAATTATCTACTGCAAGTACATCTGTTCAAAATTCATTATCGAATGTATATTCTAGTGAAAATAAACAGACAGTGTTGAATAAATTTGATAAGATTAATAATTTATATAAGAGAATAAAAGATAGCTTAGAAAGTGATATGACTAGTATTTTAAAAGAATCATCAACACTTCTTGAAAAAATAAAAAATTTAGAGACAATTCGAAATGAAATAGTTAGTCAAGAAGGAAATTTGTCTAGTGACGACAAACAAGTAGTTGATAATGCAACTAGCATATTGAACTCTAAAAGATCAGAATTTAATTTATTGCATAGTGAATGTAAATCTTTATTAAATAAATTAAAGAGAATGGATTCTTCTATTAGCTTTGTTGACGAATTTTCTATTATGGATATGTCGACTCTTGCAAAATATCTTGTAGGAGGAAGTTTTGAAAAACAAAGTTATACTGCATCAAATGGTGTAAAAATTGATTATTATATATATATTCCAGAATATAGTGTAGAAGTTGGTAAATTACCAATTCATGCATATTTTCATGGTTCTGGTGGAGAAAGTAGCGATAGTAAGAGTGTATTAGGTATTGGTTTACCTAAATTAATAAACAATAAATCAATAACTCCAAATGGTATTGTTCTTGCACCATATTGTCCAGGTGGAAAATGGGATGATGCTAACTATCAAAAAGCATTTATTGAACTTGTAGATAATACTGTCGAAACTCACAATGGTGATTCAAACCGTATATCTATAAGTGGTCATAGTGCTGGTGCTATTGGTGGTTATAGTTTTCTTGCAAGATATCCTAATTATTTTTCGGCTTTTATTCCAATTAGTGGTCATGCGAAGTATGTAACTAATGGTGGGTATGAAAATGCTTGGGATTCAATTAGTGATGTTAATATATGGGCGTTTCATGGTGCTCTTGATGATCGTGTAAAATATAGTGATGGTAAAAATGCAATTGAGAAATTACGTTCTATGGGAAGTGAAGATGTTGATCTTTATACTTTTGAAAGATGGGGACATGGACATGTACAAGATAAGACTTTTGAAGGAGTATATAGTTATCAAGGAGGGGAAGCAATTAACCCACTTGATTGGGCATTTAATCAAACAAAAAATGCATAAAAAAAGAGGGAAGCCTCTTTTTTTAATTATTTTGTTGTGTTATAAACGTAATTTTCATATTGTTTTTGTAAATCTTTATCTTGAATAGTCATTCCACTTTCTTCTCTAATTTCAACTAGAGCTTTATAGTTTAATTTATCATCGCTTGCTCTTTTTTCGTCAGCAAGTGTTTCAATTATTTCATCTTTAACTGATTCAAGTTTTGGCTTTTCTTGTTGTGCAGTTTTTAAAATTATGTGATATCCAAATTCTGATTTTACAGGTTCTTTTGAATATTCATTAACTTTTAGTGCTAATGCTGCTTCAAAGAATTCATCTACCATTTCACCACGGTTAAATGAACCAAGAGCTCCACCGTTTGCTGCACTACCATCTTTTGAGTTTTCTTTTGCAAGAGTTGCAAAGTCTTCCCCATTGTTTAGTTTTGTTATTATTTCTTTTGCTTTTTCATATGCTTTTGTTTCTGCTGCTTTCTTTTCTTCGTCAGTTGCATCGTCTTCATAATCAGCAGTTATTAATATATGGCTTGCTTCAATATTTCCTACAGTTTTTTCTTCATAATATTTATTTATGTCACTTTCAGAAATGCTTTCTTTTACATAATCTTCTACTGCTTTATTTCTTTTATAGTCTAGTGAGAAGATTTCTTTTAATGCTTCATTATTTGTTACACCATATTGAGATTGAATAAATAATTCATATGAATCATACATAGTGTTATAGTAATAGTCATAATACAATTGTAATTGATCAATCATATTACTTATATATTTCTTTTCTTCATCTGATTCCGGATATTTTTCATTAAGGATTTTTTCATCTAACATATCTATTAATACACTTAATGCATATTTGTTTTTCATTTCTTCATATAAATCATCAACAGATATTCCTCCGTTTTCGAGACTTACAACTGCTTCTTTACCATTTGATAAAACAGGAACTTTTCCACAACCTGTTAGTAACAATAGCATAACTAACATACTTACAATTAATTTCTTCATATTTTTCTCCTTCCATAAAGTACATTAATATAATAACAAATATTAGATAAATTAACAATTATTTTACGTAAATTTCCTCTTAGTCCGAACTTTTTTTTGATTATTCCATAAAATATTGTGAGTAATAAAAAAAGGAGGACGAATTTATGAGTAATTATACTTCATCATCAGCTATTGTATTAGTTTTATTTATTTTATTAGTAATTATTCTTGGTGCCTATATTTAGTTAAGGAGGTGTCTTAGTGCATACTGTGGAAAATGATTGTTCAAATAATAACAATAGTTATGTAATTATAATAGTTATTTATATTTTATTAGCAATTATAATTGGTGGATTTCTTTCTTGTTAGAGAGATTACTTAAGCAAGTTTAAAACTTGCTTTTTTTGATATCTAATGTTATAATAGGCAACAATTTTAGGGGGTTTTTATGAACGAAAAAGTAGAGCATTTAATTAAACAAGCACTTATTAATTTATCTCGTGAAAAAAGATTACATAAACATATAATCTCTAAGATGCTTTCTCATGATGAAGTTGGTGTTGATTATTTGTGTGAATTATATAAAGAATGCTCTGAAAAAACTGCTTTGTTGATAGATGAGATATTTAGAATAAGTGATTTTGATGATTTAAAATTAACGGAGTATGTTTTATCGTGTGGATATGATTTAGAGGAGGAAACTGGTGTTAGTTATAGTGTCAGTGCGCTGTTGGATGTTATGAAAAGTCAAAAGATGCTTTGTCTTCCTACCTCAAAATTTTATGCTGCAAAAAGCAGTGTTTATGGTGAATATGCTATTATTATGCATGAGTTAAAATTAAAAAGTTTGTCTGATGAAAGTAAAGGCTCTAAGGAAAAGGATGCTATTTTAGATGAATTAGCTGAGGAGACTGTTAAGGAAGAAGTTTTTAGGCAATTATTTAGGAAAAATTATGAGTTAGCTGAAGCATTATGTAATCCAAAACTTTATTATAGTGATTCTTTTATATCTCATGGATTAAAGAAATTTGGTGAAAGGTCTGTTAGAAAATTACTTGAACGTGTTTCTAATCCTATTCTTTCGGTGTTGATGAATGTCTTAGGGAAAGATCCTTTATTAAAAGATATTTGTTGTGCGCCAATATCTGATAATGCTGTGTTACAAATTGCTGCTACTGACATTTTGCTTAGAAGATATGGTAATGAACTTACTGTACCTCAGGATTTACTTACTGATTCAACTAGACCAATATTGGAAGGTGCTTTTGATTTAACAAAGAGATATTATGATGATGTTCAAAAAAAAGTTATTAGGAGATGATTATTGTGGATGAATTAATAAATAAAATGTTAAAAAGTATAAAAAAAGAGCAAGTTCTTTTTAGAAAAATTATTGAAAAATCTTCTATAGATGACTTTGATGGTATTGAATTTTTAAAAAAAGAATATTTTAGACATTCACAGAATACGATTTCATTAATAGAAGAGTTATTAGATGCTGGTTTTTCATTGGATGATGTTTATGAAAAGATTGATAAAATAGATAAGGATTTATTAGGATTGTCTTTGAAATCTTTAATTAATGGTCAAAGTATTCTTCATAAATGTTTAAATATGCCAATTGGTGATTCTGTTAAAAGGTTTGCATCTATTCAAAGTATTTCTGGTGAGTATGATGTTATTTCGTATGATTTACATGTAAATTATTTAAGGCAGAATAGAGATTTAGGGAAAAAATGTGAAAGAAATCTTCTTGATTATTTTATTGCTAGAGTTATTAGTTGTTATGCGCTTAGATGTTATTTAAGTGATAATGAAGAACTTGCTGAATTATTTTCCAATCCTGAACTTTCTTTTGGTACAGTTATGACTAAGACTACGGTTGATAGTTGGTTGAATGACATGATGTCTTCTATTTTAAAAACTATATTAAAACTTAATGTCATAAAGACACATTCTTCAATTCATGGTGCTCCAGTATCTGAATTAGTAAGTGATGAATTAAATTATAAATTGGATTTGGCTGCTATTTTTGTTCAAGCTAAAAAATATGGTATAGAACTTAATTTGCCTCGTGACAATACTTTGAAAGGTTATGTTGATGAGTCTATAGAGATAGCAAATGCATATATAAATGCTAAAACTAAAGATATAAAAAGGAAGGTTTTTGTTGCTAACAGTTAATGTTAGCTTTTTTCTTAGTGTTGACTTTTTTTTAATAATATATTTATATTAGGGTGGTGATGTTATGGCAAGGCTTAAAATTGTAAGTTTCAATATTAGAAATTTTGGTGATGAAGAAAAGAAAATATCTAATGCTAATTTGTTAATAGATATGATTAAATCTGAAAAAATAGATTTGCTCGGAACACAAGAATTAACTAAAATATATGAAGAAGTGATAACTAAAAAAATGGATTCTTATAAGTGTTATGGAAAATGTCGTTTGGGAAATGGACTTTTTTCTAAAAACAAGTTTAATGAAAACAATGTTATTATAACTTGTAAGAAAGTTATATTGAATAAAACGATTTGGCTTCCTTGGATTGCAGATAATTTGAAAGATTTGAAAGAATCAATTTTAAAAAGATCTATAATGCCTAGAATTGCTACTATGATAGTTGTTTATGATAAAGATATTGGAAAAATAAGAATGATTAATACTCATTTAGATCACAAAATTCCATCTGTAAAGAGAAGACAACTAAATAAATTAAGAAAATTAATTTTTAAATTTGAAAAAAGATATCCTGTTATATTGACTGGGGATTTTAATATGCAAGATAGTAATGATGATTTTAAAAAATTTATTATGGATTTAGAAAAGTATAATATGAAAAAAGTAGATATTAAAGAAAATACTTGGAATGGTAAGAATAGTGGAAAAATAATAGATCATATATTTATACCTAAAAGTTGGGAAATTTTAGATTCTGGTGTTCTTGACAATATGGGGATTTCTGATCATAATCCTATTTTTGTAGATGTTTTAGTTCCAACTAGAAAAAGTTTTAAAGAAAAAGTAAATCAGTTAAAAAAGAAGTTAATTAAGTAAAATTAACTTCTTTTAATTTTTCATATGTTTTTGAAATGTCGTCTAATAAATCTTTGTTGAAGTTTTGTGTTAGATTATCATCTTTGTATCTTGGTGTAAGGTGTAAATGATAATGTTTAATTTCTTGTCCATAAAAATTATTTTGAACTAGTGTTAAGCCATCTATGTTTAATCTTTCCTTTAAAATGTGATATATTTTTTTACTAACTTTATGAATGTGGATAACAATGTTTTCTTCAATATCTAATATATTTTCGTAATGCTTTTTTGGTACAATTAATAAATCACCATTTGTAGATGGGTTAATATCTAAAAAACATTTGATAAATTCATCTTCATAAATTGTATAACTAGGAATTTCTCCTTTGATTATTTTGCAAAAAATGCAGTCCATAATATCATCTCCTAAAAATAGTTTAACAAAAAAAAGAAAATGCATAAAGTATTTTCTTTTTTTCTACTGCGTGAATAAACAAATATCAATATTATTTTGTATATATTTTAATTATTTTATTCATATATTTTAGCTTAAATAAAAATTTCTGTGATATAATAAACGTGTTATGAGGTGACATTATGCTAAAAACAGAAAATTTAAATGTAACGGTTGGAGATAAGAAGATATTAAATAATTTTAATATTGATATAAAAGATGGAGAAATTCATGCGATAATGGGACCGAATGGAACTGGTAAATCTACACTTTCAAAAGTTATTATGGGAAATAAAAATTATAATATCGAAAGTGGAAATATTATTTTTGATGGTGAAGTTATTAATGATTTATCTACAGATGAGAGAGCAAGACGTGGGTTATTTATTTCAATGCAAAATCCTATTAGTATTGAAGGTGTTCAGAATAGTGAATTTTTGAAGACAGCTATAAATGCAAGACGTGAAAGCCCTGTTGGTCTTTATGAGTTTATGAAAACTATAAAATGTGCTGCAGAAGAACTTGATATGAAGGAAGAAATGATTCATCGCGCTATAAATGTAGGTGCAAGTGGTGGAGAAAGAAAGAAAAATGAAGTATTACAAATAAAATTGTTAAAGCCAAGTTTCATTATTCTTGATGAACTTGATTCTGGTCTTGATATAGATAGCCTAAAGACAGTATGTGAAAATATTAATTCTTATTTAAAAGAGAATCCTAGTACTTCAGTACTTATAATAACTCATTATCCAAGAATTCTAGAATACATAAAACCTCATTTTGTTCATATGATGATTTGTGGAAAAATCGTTAAAACTGGTGACTATAATCTTGCATTTGATATAGAAAAAAATGGTTATTCTGATACATTTACTATAAGTGAGAATGAGAAAAATGAATAAACTAATAATAGATAACAGTGTAAATATTGAAGAGATTATAGTTGATAGTGATATGGATATTACTATAAGTTTTAATGATTGTAAAAGAAATTTAAATATTCAAGTTATGCCCGGGGTATGCCTAAAAATATTTGATATAAGTAATAACACAAATAATAGTATAGTTTATAATATAGCAGAGTCATGTAGTGTTGTTATAAATAAATTATCAATTAATTGTAGCGATACAGTAGATGTTAATTTGAATGATATGAATTCTAATATAAAGTTTTATAGTAGTATTATAAATTATGAAGATAATGAGTATAAGCAAAATATAAATCATAATGATAAAGATTCTATTAGTAAAATTATAAATCATTGTATAAATGTTTATGATAATAAATTTAAGTTTATAGTTAATGGGACAATAAAGAAAGATAGTATAAATTCTTCTTTTAAACAAGATAATAAAATAATTAATATTAATAATGGGAAAAGTTTTATATTACCTAATTTAATTGTTGATAATAATGATATAGATGCAAGTCATTCTGCTTATATTGGAACTTTTGATGAAGATTTAATTTTTTATATGATGACTAGAGGTTTGTCTTTAAAAGAGTGTAATAGTTTGCTTATTAAATCATTTTTATTGGGGAGTATGGATTTAGATGATAGGCAAAGAGATATTTTAAATTCTATTATAGAAAAAGTTAATATGTAATGGAGGTGATATGTTGAATAGAGAAGATTTCGAAATTTTAAATGATGGGTTGATATATTTCGATAATGCTGCTACTACAATGAAACCTAGGTGTGTTGTTGATTCAATTGTTGAGTATTATACTAAGTATACTGCTAATGCTCATAGAGGTGACTATGATAATAGTCTTAGAGTTGATAAAAAATATGAAGGTGTACGTGAAAAAGTTAAAAACTTTATAAATGCTGATAGTGTAAAAGAGATAATATTTACAAAAGGTTCAACAGAGTCTTTTAATATGATAATCTTTGGATTTATGAGTGTTTATTTGAAAAAAGGTGATGAGGTTCTTCTTACTAAAGGGGAGCATGCTTCAAATGTGTTACCTTGGTTGAATTTGTCAAAGAAAATTGGTTTTAATATTAAATATATTGAATTAGATGAAAATTATAGAGTAACTTTGGATGCTGTTAAAAAAAATATAAGTGATAAGACTAAAGTTATATCTCTTGCTCATATAACTAATGCTATTGGCGATGTAAGACCAATTGAAGAAATTGGAAAGTTATGTCTTGAAAATGATATTTTGTTTGTGTTAGATGCAACGCAAAGTATAGGTCATTTAAAAATAGATGTAAAAAAATATAATATTAGTTTTATGGGATTTTCTGCACATAAAATGTTAGGACCTACTGGTGTTGGTGTTCTTTATGGAAAAGAAGAAATCTTAGAAAATTTAGTTCCTATTGAATATGGTGGGGGAATGAATACTGCTTTTTCAAGTGATGGATATTATGAGATTAAGAGTTTACCTGCTAGATTAGAAGCTGGTACAAGAAACATTGCTGGTGTTATTGGAATGGGTAGTGCAATAGATTATCTTACAAGTGTTGGAATGGATAAAATACATAATTATGAGATGGAACTAAAAAAGTATTTAATTAACAGGATGAAGAGTATTCCTAATATTAAGTTGTATAATGAAGATAATGATTCTGGTGTTCTTTTGTTTAATGTTGGTAATTATTTTAGTCAAGATGTTGCAATATATTTGAATCAATTTAAAATTTGTATTAGAGCAGGAAATCATTGCGCAAAAATGTTACATGAAGTAATATGTTCAAGTAATACTTGTAGGGTAAGTCTTTATTTATATAATAATAAGGAAGAAATTGATAAATTAGTTGATGCATTAATGAATCAAGATAAGATATTAGATACATTAGTATAGTGGTAAAAGGAGAATAAAAATGGATAGTAATATGAAAAGAAATTTAATATTGGATAATTATCAAAATCCAGTAAATAGAGGAATACCAAAAGATAATAGTTATAAAAAGGTTAACTCTAAAAATGAATCTTGCGTTGATAATATTGATGTTGCTGCTAAGATTGTAGATGGTAAGATAGAAGATATTAAATTTGATGGTGATGCTTGTGCAATTTGTACTTCTGCATCATCAGTTATGACAAAAGAGTTAAAAGGAAAAACTTTAAAAGAAGCAAAGGCTATTATAAGAAATTATCAAAATATGATTAATGAGCTTCCTTATGATGAGGATTCTCTTGGAGAATTAAATATTTATAATGAGGTTTATAAGCAACCTAGTAGAAAAAATTGCGCATTATTGCCTATGTCTTCAATTAGTAAGATTATTGATTCTGTTGAATAATTAATAAAAGAAAGGACGTTCTTTATGGAAATAATTGGACTAACAAAAGAGAATATTGAAAAAATTTCACAAATAAAACATGAGGAACAATGGATCCTTGATTATAGATTAAAATGTTTTGAATTGTTTAAAACAATTGATATGCCTTCTTATGGACCAAAGTATGATTTGGATTTTGACAAAGTAATCTATTATAAAAATGATGATAATAAAATAAATTCAAATTGGAATAATGTTTCAGAAGATGTTAAGAAGGAATTTGAATGTCTTGGGGTTATAGATAGTGAAAAATATTTAGATGGTATAGGTGTTCAGTATGAGAGTGAAGTAATATATCATAATATGTTAGAAGAGCTTGTTAAGAAAAATGTTATTTTTACTTCTATAGAGATGGCTATGAAGAAGTATCCTGATTTGGTAAAAAAATATTTTTCTAAAATAGTTAGCCCTACTGATAATAAGTTTACAGCATTGAATGGTGCGGTTTTTTCTGGGGGAAGTTTCATATATATTCCTCCTAATACTACTTTAGATAGACCACTTCAAAGTTATTTTAGAATAAATTCACGTGGAATGGGGCAATTTGAGAGAACTCTTATAGTTGTAGATGATAATAGTCACCTACATTATGTAGAAGGGTGTACTGCTCCTACTTATAGTGATTCTAGTTTGCATGCTGCTGTTGTAGAAATTTATGTTGGAAAAAATAGTAGTTGTAGATATACAACTATTCAAAATTGGGCTACTAATGTACTTAATCTTGTTACTAAAAGAGCATTAGTAGAAGAGAATGGCGTAATGGAGTGGATTGATGGTAATATTGGAAGCCGTGCTACAATGAAGTATCCTGCCTGTATTTTAAAAGGAGATAATTCAAGTGGAACTTGTGTTACTATAAGTGTTGCTACTAAAGAACAGCAACAAGATAGTGGAGCTAGAATGATTCATATAGGAAAAAATACAAAGAGTAATATAATATCTAAAAGTATTTCAAGATTTGTTGGTAATGCTACATATAGAGGTAAAGTTGAAATAAAAGAGTCTGCTATTAACAGTAAAGCAATTGTAAAATGTGATTCTTTAATACTTGATAAAGACTCTAAAAGTGATGCATATCCTACTAATATTTGTAGAACATCTTTAAGTAATATAGAGCATGAAGCTACTGTATCGAGAATAAATGAAGATAATTTATTTTATTTAATGTCTAAAGGATTGACTGAGGAAAAAGCTACAGAATTAATTGTTTTAGGTTTTATTGAAAAGTTTAGGGAAGAACTTCCTATGGAATATGCAGTTGAGTTGAATCAACTATTAAAAAGAAATTTGTAAAAAGATTACTTTTAGCCTTTTTTTAAAGAAAAATATTAGAAAAGAAAAAATTCTTAAGAGAAAATTTTCTTTTCTTTTTTTTATATTCTTTCTTTCTATGTTTTGGTAGTTTGAATGAATAAAAAAACAGTGATAGAGTATCATAACGAAAGGAGGGAAGAATATTTTAAATCAAATAGTTTTAGTAGGCAGATTGGTTAAGGATCCAGAATTGATTGAGAAAGAAAACAATAAAAAGATATCAAATATTATTCTTGCTATTCCAAGGAGTTTTAAAAATATGAATGGTGAGTATGAAACTGATTTTATTAATTGTGTTTTGTGGGATTCTGTTGCTAAATCTACTGTCGAATACTGTAAGAAAGGAAGTATAGTGGGAGTAAAAGGACGTATTCAAAGTAGAACTGTTGAAAATGAAGAATCTGGTAAAAAATATTATATTGAAGTAATTGCTGAAAAGGTTACTTTTTTATCGCAGGATAATAAAGATAAAAAATAAAAGAGTTTCTATTTAGTTAACTTCAAACAAAATAACTTCTCTATTAAATATAATGTAATTATCTTGAAAGTGGTGATGGAAGTGTTTTTGCTTGGAAAAAGACTAAAAGAACTAAGAAAAAAATCTAATATGACCCAACAAGAACTTGGTAGGATGATTAATGTTACTAAAGTAAGTATTTGTTGTTATGAAAAAGGAACTAGAATACCATCACTAGAAACTTTAATAGATTTATCTAATTTATTTAAAGTTGATTTAGATTATTTAATAGGCAACGATACTTATGTTGTTAGTGATAATAGTGATAATTATGGAATAAAGATGGCTAATGAAGAAATTGATTTAGTTAAAGAATTAAGAAAACATATTAATATTTATTCTAAGCTAATTGATGATCCTAAAAGAATGTTAGAATTAATTGATAAGAAAGTAAGATAGACTATAAGTAAAACACTTATAGTTTTTTTAATTTATACTTTATATCAATTTTTTAATATGTTATAATGATATTAATATAGGAGGCTAGGGCTTATGAGTATTATTGATATAATTAATAAAAAAAGAAATAGTCAAGAATTATCTAAGGAAGAGTTAGAATTTGCATTCAATGGTTATATTGAAAAAAAAGTAACAGATTATCAAATGTCTGCTTTGTTAATGGCAATTTGCATTAATGATATGACTGATAAAGAAGTTTTTGACTTAGTGGATATATTTATAAAAAGTGGAGATACGATTGATTTATCTAGTATTGAAGGTGTAAAAGTTGATAAACATTCGACTGGTGGTGTTGGCGATAAGACTACTTTAATTATTGCTCCAATTGTTGCATCATTAGGAATAAAAGTTCCAAAGATGAGTGGAAGAGGTTTAGGATATACTGGTGGTACTATTGATAAATTAGAAAGTATTCCTGGTTTTAAAGTTGATTTAACTAAGGAAGAATTCTTAAAAGAACTTGGGGATATAGGAATGGTTGTATGTAGTCAAACTAGTTCTTTAGTTCCTTTGGATAAAGAGATTTATTCTTTAAGAGATGTTACTGGTACTGTTGAATCTATTCCTTTAATTGCTACTAGTATAATGAGTAAAAAAATTGCTAGTGGTGCGGATAAGATTTTAATTGATATTAAAGTAGGAACTGGTGCCTTAATAAAAAATGATCGTGATGCAAAAATATTAAGAGATTTGATGATAAGAATTGGTACTGCTTATAATAAAGAAGTTAGATGTATAATATCTGATATGGATATGCCATCTGGTTTTTGTGTAGGTAATGCTCTTGAAGTTGCTGAAGCTGCAGAACTTTTGAATGGTAAGATAAAAAATGATTTATATGACTTATGTGTTGATATTGCAAGTAATATGGTTAGTATGGGAAAAGAAATATCAATAATTGAGGCAAGAGATCAAGTTATTGAAGCAATTGAAACTAAAAAAGCTTATGCTAAATTTATAGAATTTATTAATTATCAAAAAGGTAATATTGAAGCTATGAATGTTAGTAACAATAAGATGGAAATTACTTCTGTTCAAGAGGGAGTAATAACAGCTATTGATGCATACAAAGTTAGTGAAGTATCTTGTAAATTGGGAAGTGGAAAACTAACTAAGGAAGATGTTATTGATCATACTGTAGGTGTATTCTTAAATAAACAGGTAGGAGATTCTGTTTCTGTTGGTGATACACTTTGTACTTTGTATTATAATAAAGTAAAAGAAGATTTTGACGTGATTAAAGCGTTTAGTATACAATAAAAAGACTACCTTACGGTAGTTTTTTCTTTATTGTAAAAATCTTACATAATATTCTTCATATGACATTGGATTATTTTGGATGTATGTTGCAACTTCAACGCCAACGTATCTATAATGCCAAGGTTCGTCTTTATATCCTGTTATAAATTCATTATCTTTTGTATATCTTAGAATGAATCCATATTTATAGGCATTTTCTTTCATCCAAGTAAATTCTTTGGTATTTCCAAAGTCTGTATAAGATAGAATTCTGTTATCTACGTCTACAGCAAGTCCTGTTTGATGTTCAGAGTGTCCTGGTCTTGCTGAATAAGTATCGGCTAATTCTTTTCCATCAGCATTGGCATATCGTGTATATAAGGTTTTTTGATATGAATAACTTCTATATGTAGATATTGCTCTTATTGTGTATCCTTCTAATTGTGCATCTTTTGCTAGTTGTTCAAAGGCAATTCTTGCGGAACTTTCAAGTTGTTTTGTACCCGATGAATATTTGGAATTTATTGTTTCAAGATTTTGTGGTACATAATTGGAATCTAGTGCATTATATTTGTTTACTATAATTAAGTCTGTTTGCTGTCTAGGGCTTTCTAAAATGTTTGTATAGAAATCTTGATCTAGTCCAATATTTACATGTACTATTACTGTTTCTAAATCTAGGTTTGGATTTTTTTCTTTATAAGTTATATATCTGTTTTTATATTCTTCTTTATAAAACGATAATGACTGTTTTAAATAATCAAATTCATCTAATTCTTCTGATTCATCTATAGGTGGAGTATCATTATTTTGATTATTATTGTTTGGCTTTTTTTCATTTGAATCAGGCTTAAGTATTAAAAAATAGATTGGTATAAGTATTATTAACGTTAATAATAAAATAAATATAATTATATTTTTAACTTTAATTTTTCTTTTTTTTATATATCTTTTTGTAGTTTGATTATTTGTTTTTGTTATTTGTTTATTATCAAGTGAGCTTTTTTTAATGTATACTTTTTGAGATGTGTTTGTGTTTGGTTTAACTTTTTTTGTTGTGATTAATTTAATTTGTTTTTGTAAATTAACATTATTTTTTTTGGTACTTGGTATTTCATTTATTTGTTTTGTTCTTAGACTTTTATTTGTTTTGGAAATGTTTTTTTTGGATTCTAACACTATACCACCTCTAATATAATAATTATAGCATAAATTTTGTTATCTATAAGACAATAATATCATATTTTTAAATAGGAGGATTTATGAAAAAATTTATTGTTATATTATTTTTAATTTTATGTGTTTTTCCTATTAATGTGTTTGCTTTGGATGATCAAACATTGTTAAAAAATGCTAAAAGTGGAATTTTAATAGAAGCGTCTACTGGAGAAATATTGTATGAAAAAAATAAAGATATGAGGTTGTCGATTGCATCTCTTACAAAGATGGTGGCACAAATTATTATATTAGAGAAAATTGAAGATGGTTCTTTAAAATGGGATGAAACGGTTGTTACTAGTGCTAATGCGGCAGGTATGGGTGGTACGCAAATTTGGCTAACAGCAGGCGAGAGAATGAGTGTTGAAGATTTATTTAAAGGAATGACGATGGCTAGTGCAAATGATGCTACTGTTGCACTTGCAGAAAGAATTGCTGGAACAGAATCTGCATTTGTTAAGCTTATGAATGATAAAGTAAAAGAATTAGGGTTAAAAAATACAGAGTTTAAAAATTGTACTGGTTTAGATGAAGATGGTCATTTTTCAAGCGCGTATGATGTTGCAATGATTGCTAAAGAACTATTAAATCATGAAGAAATTTTAAAGTTTTCTTCAGTATATGAGGATTATATAAGAAAAGATACTCCTAATAAATATTGGGTAGTTAATACAAACAAATTAGTAAGATTTTATGAAGGGGCTGATGGATTAAAAACAGGATTTACGGATGATGCTTTATATACAATTACTGCGACTGCTAAAAGAGATAATTTAAGATTAATCGCGGTTGTATTAGGAGAAAGCGTAAGTAAAGTTAGAAATCAAGAGACAATGGATTTGTTAGATTATGGTTTTAATACTTATAAAGTTGATTTAATTAAAGAGAAAGGAAGTGTTATTAAACAATTAAGTATTGATAAAAGTGATAAGAGCAATGTATCTATTATTACAAAAGATAATTTATCAATATTAAATAAGAAAAGTGATGCAAGTATAAATTATGATACCAAAGTTACTGTTAATGAGATAAAACTTCCAATAAAAAAAGGCAGTGTTGTTGGAAAATTAGATGTATTTTATAATAATAAAATTATAAAATCCACTGATTTAATAATCGATGAAGATGTTAATAAAATTAATTTTTTTGTGTATCTTTATAATAATATTAAGGATGTAATTAATGGTGAATTTTTTTAGCTTTTTAATAATTTGACATTTTTATTTTTATGTGATATTTTTAAGTTGTAGTAATTCAATTAGTCCATTCGCGTGTTACTACCGAAGAAATTGATAATCTTTTTAGATTTGAATAATGAAGTATGTTGAGAATCTTCTTCATGAATGGCAAAAATACGCAAAGTAAAAATTTTGTGGTAGTTTTTGCTGTTTTTGAAAGGAGGTTCTTTTTATATACCACATTATTAAATTTAGGAGGAATTATGAAAAATAAAGAATATGAATTTTATGAGAGTGTTAAGAATTGGGATTTTAGTATGATAAACTATGAAGAGGAGTTTTTTACTAATTGGAATATGTTTGATGTATTAAAAAAACATTCAAAAAATGGTTCTAGAATATTGGATTTAGGTACTGGAGGTGGGGAAAAAGTATTAGAGTTTTTTCCTAATAATGTTGAAATTCTTGGAACTGATTTTTCTTCAGCCATGATAGAAACTGCAAATTTTAATTTAAAAAAGTCTGGGCGCAAAAATATTAAGTTTAGAGTTATGGATAATTATAAAATGGATACAGAGTTAGAATACTATGATATTGTTGTAGCAAGAAATACTTGTATTGATCCAAAACAAATATATAAAACTTTAAAGAAAAATGGAGTTTTAATTGTTCGTGGTGTAGATAAACTTGATTGTTGGCAACTTAAAAGGATGTTTGGAATGGGGCAAGAATATAAAGATAAAATGCCAACTAGTTTAATAGATTATGAAAATATATTAAATGCTTCATTTAAAAATGTTGAATTAATTCCTTTATATGTTAAAGAATATTATAAGTCAAAAGATGATTTACTTGCTTTACTATATAAAGTTCCTATACTTGATTATTTCGATACTAATAAAGATAAAATAGATATGGATTTAATTAATAAATATATTTTGGAAAATACTTGTGAAAAAGGGATTTTGTTAAGACGTAGGTATTATGGAATAATTGCCTATAAGTAAGTAATTTGAGAAGTCTATTAGATAGACTTCTTTTTTTATTGAATAAACATTTTTAACATTTTATAATATACAATAATTTAACAATATGGTATGATTATTATGGTAGTGAAGGTAGGTGATACATGTGTTTTGTAGTAAGTGTGGACAAAAGGCTCTTGATACTGACAAATTTTGTAGTGAATGTGGTCAAAGCTTATTATCAGACAATACTTCTTCAAATTCGTTTACTGAAAATATGAAAGCTAAAAGTTTTGCTAATATAATAGATTCTGATAATCCACCTTTAAATGTAAATACACCATCCTATTATTCAAATGTAAGTCAAAATATTAATAATTATAGTAATTATAGTAATTACAATAGTAATTATGTTGATAATAAAGTTAATTCAGATCCTAATAAATCATTAAAAATTGCGATTGTTATTTGTTTATTTATTTTATTTTCAATAGTTGGTATAACTATATTTTTGAATAAAGATTTGTTGTTTGCTTCGAATAAAGGAACACGTACAGTTATGATTTATATGGTAGGTTCTGATTTGGAGTCTAAATATGCAGCTGCTTCTCTTGATATTGAAGAGATGATAAATTCCAAGGCTGATTTTGAAAATGTTAATGTATTGATATATACAGGTGGTGCCAAAAAGTGGCATAATGAAGATATTTCAGCAGGAGAAAATTCAATTTTCAAGGTTACCTCAAATGGTCTTGTAAAATTAAAAGAATATGATAGAAAAAGTATGGGTAACCCATCAAGCTTAACTGATTTTCTTGATTATTCTTATGAGAATTATAAGACTCAATATTATAGTTTAATTCTTTGGGACCATGGTGGTGGACCAATATTTGGTTATGGTATTGATGAGTATGATAAAAGAAACTCTTTACTTCTTTTAGAATTAAAGAAAGCATTAAGTGACAGTGAATTTAATTCTGAAAATAAATTAGAGTTTATTGGCTTTGATGCTTGTTTGATGTCTAATGCTGAAATTGCTTTTGTACTATCTGATTATGCTGATTATATGATAGCATCACAAGAGTTAGAACCTGGTAATGGTTGGGATTATAATTTCTTAGCAGATATTAAACCGTCTTCAACAACTTATGATATAGGTAAGAGTGTTGTTGATAAATATAGTGCTTTTTATGCAAAAAAGATTGCAGGTAAAGGTGTTTCATTATCTTTATTAAAACTTAATAAAATTGAAAATTTTGAAAAAAATTTGAATGACTTATTTCATGATATAGATGGAAATTTATTAAAAGAGTTTTCAAATATTTCACGTACTAGAAGTGATACTAAAACTTTTGGTAAAACTTCTTCGTCAGGATATGATTTAGTTGATGCTTATGATTTAATTGATAATTTGCCTTCAAAATATTATGAAAAAGTAAATAATTTAAAAAGTTCGATTGAAGATTTGGTAGTATATCAAAAAACTGATTTGACTGGTGCTCATGGGGTTTCATTATATTTCCCATATGAAAATAAAGAAAGTGTTGGTCAAAAGATATATTTATATAAAAACTTCGGTTTTGCTGATGAATATACTGATTTTATAGATAATTTTTCTTCAAAATTAACTGGAAGCAGACTACATAATTGGGAATTAGAAGATACTATTCCTGTTTCAGATAATCCTTTTGAAGTGTCTGTAGAGATTCCTTTAGAAGTGGCTGAAAATTATAGTAAAGCAAATTATATTATTTTTGAAAAGCTAGAAGATGGTTATTTTATTCCAAGATATCGTGGGTCTGATGTGGTATTATCTGGAAATAAGTTAAGTACAACTATAGCGAATAAAACTTTAGTTGCTACGTTAGCTAATGGGGAAAAATTTTATATTACTGCAATGGAATCAGAAGTAGGTAATAATTATACTAAATATTTGATACCTGTATCACTTCAAAATTGGACTGATGATATGGAAAACTTTGAAATGATGACTGCATATTTACAATTTATTGTAGATGATGAAAATCCAAATGGTAAAATAGGAAGTGTAATTCCAATTATAACTGATGATTCAGAATCACAATTATCTCCAAAAATAAGTATAGATATTAATGATTGGAAAGTTATTCAATTATTAAATTATAAATATCAAATATTTAATGAATCTGGAGAGTATACTTCAAAATGGGAATCTTCTGGAGAAGTTATTGTAATAGAAGAGGAAATAAAAAATGGATTTAATATATCTTTTGAAGATCTAGATATTTCACGAGATTATTACTGTTTATTTACAGTTTATGATAGTCAAGGAAATGAATATAAGACAAATGTAGTAAAAGTTAAAGATAATTAAAAAGTAGTATTTTAAAAGATACTACTTTTTTTAAGTTTTTTTAAAGAAAAGGGTAATAATAATTATGGAGTGATATTTTAGTCGAATATTGATGTCTAAAAAAAATAATATGTTTTGTCGAATAGGTATAAAACTTAAAAAAAATAATCTATATTAAATATCAAGGAGGATACATGTTAGAGATAGATACTGTATATAAAAGGGGAATTCTTTTTATAAGATTATATGGTGTAATAAATAAGAATAATATTAAAGAACTTGATAATGCTTTAGAAAGTGCAATTGATAAGGTTGGTATTAAATATTTATTATTAAATTTTGAAAATGTTTATTATATTAATTGTAATATTTCTATGCTTATTGATAAGTGGAGTAAAAAGCTTACTTATAAAAATGGTAAATTTTTTATATGCGGTTATGATAATGTTTTAAAAAATAATTTTTTAGAAGTTAATGATGTTATTTTAGAAATGAATGATGAATTTAGTGTATTTAGTAAAGTAAAAATATAGGAGAAAATATGGAAGATAATACTGTTGAAGAGTTATATGAAAAGTTAGTTTATGCAATAGCAAGGAAATATAGTTATAATGATAATGATTTAGAAGATTTATATCAGGTTGGACAAATTGGACTTACTAAAGCAAAACAGAATTATAAGAGTGATTCTAATGCTAAATTTTCTAGTTATGCTCATTTTTATATTAAAGGAGAAATTCTTAAATATATTAGGGAAAATAGATTAGTTAGAGTTAATCCGGAACTTGCTAAATTAAGTAAGTCAATTATTAGATTAAAAGAACATTTAGCGCAGCAACTTATGAGGGAACCTACTATAGAAGAAATTTCTTTTTATTTAGAGGTTGATGTTAACACAATAGAGAATGCTTTGAATAGTACTTTAGCGGTAAAAAGTCTTGATTATGAGTTAAATGGTGATGATGAGGGAAAAGATGTTACTCTTTATGATTATGAGTCGTATATTGAAAAAGGATATGATGAGGATGTTTTGATGTTAAAAGATGAGCTTGAAAAGTTACCTGAAGATGAGAGAAGACTGATAATTTCTAGATATTACGAAGATAAAAGTCAAACTGAGACATCGAAAGAATTAGGAATTAGTCAAGTTCAAGTATCAAGATATGAAACTAAGATTTTAAGAAAAATCAGAAATAATATTGAAAGAGGTATAGCTGCATAATTTTATGCAGTTTTTTTGTATATAAATATATATTTTGGCCAAGATATTTATAGGTGATAATGTGGAAAAAAAGGATTATAAGAAGATTGTTGATAAGTATAAAGCCAAGGAGACAAGAGTTCAAAATGCCCTTGTGGCTTTTTTAATAGGTGGTTTTATAGGAATAATAGCAGAGTTTTTAATACAGATATATTCATATTATTTTAATATTTCTACTCAAGATGCTTCTGTATTTATGATTGTAACACTTATTTTTGTTGCAACGCTTTGTACTGCTTTAGGTTTTTTTGATAAATGGGTTAATTTTGCTAGATGTGGTCTAATTATTCCTATAACTGGATTTGCTCACTCAATGATGAGTGCAGGAATGGAATATAAAAAAGAAGGCCCTGTGTATGGTATTGGTAGTAATATATTTAAACTTGCTGGTTCTGTAATACTTTACGGTGTAGTTAGTGCTTGGATTTTTGGAATGATTAGATTTTTATTATTTGGAGGTGTGTAATATGACGTTTAAATTCAATAATGTTTTTGTTAATAATACTTCTACAGTTACTGGTCCTTATGAAAAAGAAGGCCCTCTTGGTAATAAGTTTGATAAGTCATATGATGATTTATATAATGGCGAAAAGTCTTGGGAAAAAGCTGAAGTAAAATTATTGGAAGAATCGATTGATATTCTTTTAAATAAAAGTAATAAGAAAAAAGAAGATATTGATGTTATCATTGCTGGGGATCTTTTAAATCAAATAAGTGCTTCTTGCTATGGAAGTGCAAAGTTTAAAGTTCCATTTCTAGGAATTTATAGTGCTTGTTCTACTAGTACTGAAGGAATTTTGCTTGGTGCATCTTTGATTGATGCTGGAAGAGTAAAGAATGCTATTGTATCTGTTTCATCACATAATATGGCTAGTGAAAAACAGTTTAGAAATCCAACTGAGTATGGTGCTCCAAAACCTAGAACTGCTACTTTTACTACTACTGGTGGAGCTAGTATTTTACTTTCTAATACTAAGAGTAAGGTCAAAGTTGAATCTGCTACTATAGGAAAAATTTGTAATATGGATCAAAAAGATCCTAATAATATGGGTGCTGCAATGGCAGTTGCTGCTGCTGATACTATTTATACACATTTAAAAGATAATAAGAGAGATATAAATTATTATGATTTGATAATAACTGGTGATTTAGGTGTTTATGGAAAAGAGATACTTAAAGAATATATGATGAGCGAATATGGATTGGAACTATCAACCAATTATAATGACAGTGGAACAATGATATATGATGTAGAAAGTCAACCGGAAGTTTTGGCAGGTGGAAGTGGACCTCTTTGTAGTCCATTGGTTAATTATTCATATACTATACCACTTTTAGAAAAAGGTGTTTTGAATAGAGTTTTAATAGTTGCAACAGGGGCACTTTTTTCACCAACTTTTGTTTTTCAAAAAGAGCCAATATTATCAATAAGTCATGCAGTTAGTTTGGAGAGTGTAAAATGACATATGTATATTCATTTTTGTTTGCTGGTTTTGTTTGTTTAATTGGACAAGTAATACTTGATAATACTAAGTTAACAGCAGGTCATATTACTAGTATTTTTGTAGTAGTTGGTGCTCTTTTAGATACATTTAGTATATATGATAAAATTATTAAATATGTAGGTGGTGGAGCATTAGTTCCAATTACTTCATTTGGACATTCTTTAATTCATGGTGCTTTAGCAAAAGCAAATGAATTTGGGATAATTGGTCTTATTATGGGGATGTTTGATCTTACTGCTGCAGGAATTACTTCAGCAATAATATTTACATTTATATTTACACTTATATTTAGTCCTAGAGATTAATTT
>JAGALD010000081.1 GCA_017625395.1 Bacilli bacterium
AAAAAATCCACAATTTTGTGGATTTTTTTAATCTTCTAATTTGTCTAAAACATCTTTAACAACTTCAGTAGTTTTAGCTTTTAATTCCTTTGCAGTTTTTTCTACAACAGGCATACCTTTTTCTTTTGCATAAGTAACTAATTCTTCACATTTATGCTTTAATTGTGCAGCTTTTTCCTTTGCAATTGATAAAACTTTTTCTTTATCTAATTCAGATAAACCTTTTTTAATTTCTTCAAACTTCTTTTCAAGATTTTCTTTTACTTCTTCTGGTTTAATCTCTTTTATTTTAGTAAGCATTTCATCAAATAATCTTTTTAGATCTTCTCTTGTCTCACTACCTTTTTTAGGTGCAAATAAAACACCTAACCCTGCACCTATTGCTAAACCTGCAACAAATTTACCAAAACCTGATTTCTTACATTTACTCATAATCATCATTCTCCTTACTTATTTTTTTCTTTTTCTTTTTACGAAATAATTTACTTACAATGTTAGTTACAGTAGTAACAACCCTCATATTAGCCGATGAAATAGTTTGACTAACAGAATCAATTGCTTCAAACAAACCATTAAGTGATTGAGATTTAGCTTCTAAATCATCAAGCAAAATATTAGTTTTCTCAATTGTTGCTATTAACTTAGTAACAAGAATAATAACAACAAATAACAATACTGCTCCTAAAAAATATAATACAAGCGGCATTACATCATATAAAAGTTCCATTTTATCACTCCTTATCCTCGTACATAGAATCAATTAAATCAAACAAATTACTATCATCACTATCATTACTGTCATAGTCATTCAAATTAGAATCATCTTCTAAATCTATTTCTTTTGTTCTATCAGCTCTTCTAGTAACAACAGGAATTTCTTCTTCTTTCTTTTCTTTTTCTACTTTATAATCCACATTATATTCTAACCCTAAATCATTAAAATATTCTTCTGCATCTCCAACAGTAACAGTTTTAACTGCAGGTGAATCATCTTCATTTAAATCATAAAGCAAATTATCTTCAAAAACAGGAGTTTTTTCTTTCTCTTCAACTACTTCTTCATGTATAGACTCTGTAATATCATTAGCTAAATCACCATAAGCTTTTTCCCTAACAGAATCCAAATCAACTTTTTTCGAAGTAGTAACTGAAAGTCTAACCTCTTTTTTAGTAACAATTTCTTCCTTTTTATAATTTTTATCTAATATACCATAAATTGGTGAAATTATAGGAGATGGAGTAAAACCTAACTTCTTTTCTTTTTTTTCAGCTCCCTCATACAAACCACTACCTAATCCATGATATTCAGAAACAGACTCTTCACTATAAGGAATTCTTTCTTTATAGATTGTCTTCTCTTTATAAACTGTTTTTTCTTGATAAACTGGACCCTCCTCAGGAATAGAAGGAGCTGTAGCAATTTCCTCATTAACATTCAAATTAGAATCATTAGTAACTCTATCATCTACTTGAAAATCTCTTTCATCAAAATCCATTGGGAATCTATAATCTTTCTCTTTGTCAACTTCCTTGTCAATTTCTTTTACAACTTTCCTTGACACTTCTTCTACAGGTTCATCATCAATCTCGTCTATTTTCATACTTTCAACTTCACGGCTAATTGCTTCTTCTTTAGCTTTCTTAGCTTCTGGAGTCTCAATTTTTTTTGCAACTGTAACAGCTTTTTCTTTCTTAACTGGTTCCTCAACCTCTATATATTCTTCTTCAAAAAATATATTTTTTAGTTTATCAAATAATCCCATTAAAAGCACCTCACTTAATCATAAGAATCTAGAACATCTTCATCTTTTACTTTATCTTCACTATCATCATATACATCATATTCTTCAATATAATCTAAGAAATTTCCTTCTTCTCTCTTAGAATCAAAGAAATCATATACCTCTTCTTGATAGTCCAAAACATTCTCCCCTATAGTAGTACTCAATACTTTATCATTATACTCAATAGAAGCTAAAATTTTAATAGAATTATAAAGAGCCTCATTTAAATTATCTTTATTAACATAAGATTCAATTTTTGCATAATTATAAAATATCTCCAAAAAATACTTATCTTCCTCTTTAGAAACCTCTACATAACCTTCTTTACCATAATATGATATTTCTTTAGAAAAATATAATTCATTATTAACCACATAATCTAAAGGTGACTTGTGATAATAAGAAATAACATCAACATATAAATAATAATAAACATCATTAGATAACAATTTAGAATTATAATCATTTTTATCTATTAATTGAATACCTCTAGGAAGATAAAATTTATATCCACTAGAAATTATATTTGTAATATTATCTCTTGTTGAAATAGCATCTTCTATAACTGCATTAATATCATAATCATTTATATCTTTTATAGAACATCCTGTAAAAAATACAAGCAAGGTAAATAAAAATACTATTTTTTTCATATTACACCTACTCTATATTAATTATATCAAACAAATTAATATGTTAATAACATTTTAACACTTTTTTTGTAAATTAGACAGTTTTTTTAGCAACTAAATAATTTATTTTTTGCCCATTATCGACAAATTTTTTTTCATACTCTGTCATTATATTATCTAAAACATCACTATTATGTAAATCTAGAGAAACTTTACAAAGTATATATCCATTTTGGCTTAAAGTCTCTAATGAAAAAGAAAATAATGAAATATTATCTGTCTTCATAACTATTTCTTTATCCTTTTTAAATATAGAATCATATTTATTTAAGAAAGTAGTACTAGTCAATCTTCTTTCAGAATGCCTTTTTTTAGGCCATGGATCAGAAAAATTTAAATATATTCTATCAATCTCATTATAGAACACATCCTCTATATTTCTAGCATCCATTCTAATTAATTTTAAATTACTAGGTAAAGTATCACCTGACTCTATTTTTTGAACTGCTCTTGCAATAACACTATCATACTTTTCAATACCTATAAAGTTAATATCAGGATACTTTAAAGCATTTTCAAATATAAAGTTTCCTTTTCCCATACCAATTTCTATATATATAGGATTAGTATTTTCAAACAATTCTTTCCACTTACCCCTATATTCTTCAGGGTTCTCAATCAATAAAATTGAATCACTTAATATTTCTTTTTTGTTTTTTACATTTCTAAGTCTCAAAAAAATCACCATCATAAGTATATCACAACAACTAACTATTGCATATAATAAAACAAATAAAGGAGGATTTATGAATAATCAAATGCCATATGGTTTTATACCACCACAATTTGGAGGAGGTCAAAATCAAAGCTGTCAATGTAATAATCAAATAAAATCTGTAAACGAAAGAATTCAAAATATAGAAAGACAAATCAGAAGATTAGAAAGAAGAGTTTCAAATCTAGAAAATAATAGTGGATTTATAAGACCACTACCAATTTCCAATAGCGCAAATGAAGACTATCCAGATAATTATATGATTTAAAAGATGGAAACATCTTTTTTTTTACACATTTTAACTATATTTGACAAACAAAAAACAATAATGATAAAATTAAACAAACAAAAGAAGGTGTAAAAAGTGGCAAAGAAAATATCAAACCTAAAAATAAGTGAAAAAGCTGTAAAAAGAGGTAATCTCGAATTAAAGATTGGAGCTGGAGCTGGAGCATTAACTGGTGCAACAGTAGCAGGATACATAAACACTGCATTTCCTAATTTAATTCAAACAGTTGGAGGAGCAATTATTGGTGGTTCAACATTAAATTGGAAAGAAAAAGCTGCCGCACTAGCAACACTTGCATCAGCACCAGTTGACTGGATTGCACCAGTTATAATAACTGGTATTGGTATTGGTATTGGAGCATTAGTAGGACAAGGTGTTAAACTTATAAGAAACAAAAACCACAAAAAAAAGGAAGAAGAAAAAGCCAGATAATAAATGTCTAATTTGACATTTATTTTTTTTGATATTATACTAATCATAGTTTAAAAAGGAAGCGATAATTATATGCAATTTGTAATACTTAAAGAAAACGAATTTGAAAAAGAAGCATTAAAATTACCATGTTCAAACTTTCATCAAACAGTAAAATGGGGAAAACTAAAACAAAAAAATGGATGGATTCCTCACCTACTTGGTGTAAAAGAAAAAGGTAAAGTTATTGCAGCAACATTATTATTAGAAAAAAAAGTATTAAAAAAATTCAGCATTTTTTATTCACCACGCGGATATCTATTAGATTATAAAAATAAAAAATTAATAGAATTCTTTACAGAAGAAATTAAGAAATTTGCTAAAGAAAGAAAAGCAATTTTTATAAAAATCGATCCATATCTAATAAATAAAGAAAGAGATATCAATGGTGAAACAATTGAAAATGGAATTGATAACAGTGAAGTAATTGAATATTTAAAATATTTAGGATACAAGCATACTGGATTCAATTTAAAACATGAAAATATGCAGCCAAGATGGGCATTTGCATTAAATCTTGAAGGAAAAACTGAAAAAGAACTACTTGATGGAATGGAATCCAAAACTAGACAATTAATTAGAAAAAATGAAAGAAATAATATTGAAATAAGAGAAATAGATGAAGAAGAACTATCACTTTTTAAAAACATTATGAATCACACTTCAGATAGACGTGGATTTATTGATAGACCATTTTCTTATTATAAAAATATGTTAGAAGTTCTCGATGAAAATGCAAAAATATATATAGCAGAATTAAATATTGAAAATCTTTTAACAAAAACCAAAGATGAAATAAAAGAAAATAAAGAAATAATAAAGCAAAAAGAACAAGAAATCGAAGAAAAAAAGAAAAATATCAACATAGAAAAAACAAAAAAGAAAATAGAAGAATTACAATCTTTAAATAAAAAGTTAGATGATAAAATAATACACTATCAAAAAATAATTGATGAAGATGGAAAAAGAATTGTTCTTGGTGGAATAATCTACATGATTTATAACAAAGAAATACTTTCATTATTTGGTGGAAGCTATGATAAATATAAAGAATTTTTATCTTTCTACACTATTCACTGGGAACTAATAAAATATGCAAAGAAAAACGGATTCACAAAATATAACTTTTATGGAATAAGCGGTGATTTCAAAGATACAAAAGATGAATTATATGGATTATATGACTTCAAAAGAGGATTTGGAGGAAATGTTGAAGAATACATTGGCGAGTTTGACCTAATAACAAACAAATTCATGTATTTGTTATATAAATATGGATATGGTCTATATAGAAAATTTAAAAAATAAAAAGAATTTCCAAAAAAAGGAAATTCTTTTTTTACTGCCATTATTTAATATATACCGACTTATCATAAGCTAAAATGAAAATTGTAATAGGCCAAATAAATGCTAAAATAATAGCTAAAGACTTAGGCTTTCCAAATGAAACACACAACTTATAAAAAGGATAAATATTAACTAAAAAAACTAAAATTAATATTACTGGAATTATTACAATTAAATAATTCAATATACTCAATGGTCCATCTATTAATTTAACAATACTTATCCCAAACTCCATTGTTCCCATATAAGTAAACAAACTACAAAGACCAACAATAAACCCAATAAATATAATAAAATATCCTACTACCATAATCACCAGCATAATTAACACAAAAGTTACAAAAACTAAACATAAAATTAAAATTATATCATTAAGTAAATGAAACACTTTGTTAATACCAATTTTTTCATAAACTGCTTGCCAAGGAACAAGCAAATTAGCCATAGATTCACTAATATTTATTTTTTTATTAATTCTTGATATCGCAGAATAAAAAACTATAAAAAACAATAATAGTACAAAAATTACTATATATATAATATATTTTTCCATATCTTAATCCTTAAAAAACAAAAGACTTAACAAACATTAAAGGTAAAACCAAATAAAATACTATAACAAGAACAAAATACAACACCATATATATATAAAATACCGGTTTATGTAAAATAGATAAATTAATATTTATTAAAAATTTAACCCAAATAAAATATAAAAGTATTCCTAAAACAGATATAATTGCACCTATAATAATACCTTTCGGCATATAAGCAATCTCAATATTATTAATACCATCATTAAGCCTAATACCAACAAAATTATCATAAACTCTTAATATTTCATGATTACTAGTATAACCATTTAAATAAGTAATTGGAATAAACAAAACATCATCTTTATTTCCAACAACACTAATATTTATCACGTTACTAGAAAAATCTATTTTAGAATCAACTTTATTTTCTAATAAAAATTTATCAATTTTACTTAAATCTAAACTACCTAACGTAATACTTCTTATCATTGTATCATTTAAAGATACTATCTTAATATCCACAGATTCATTTTCAAAATCACCAAGTAATAAAGTACCATTTCTAGAGGAATTTGGAACTTCATGATATACTAAATTACCATTTACATACACATCAAATGCTTTATAGTTATCCATTTTAATATTATGATCATAATCTACAAACAAGTCTAAATATAATCGTCTCTTCCCTACTACTTCAACTTTCTCTTCCAAAGCAAGATCTTTCTTATATAAAGTTAAATCCGAATAAGAAATCAAATCATATATATCAAAAATATTTCCATCATCAGCAATAGAATTATAAACCATATTACTTGCATCAAAACTATTTTTACTATTTTCTAAAGAAACATTATTTTTAATAATATATCCATAAGACATATCATTTTTAAATTCATAATAATTTAATCCAAGTTCATTATTAATAAATTCATAATAACTATCATTAATCTCATCATTTGAAACAATATACTTTTGTGCTAATAAAATATCACTAAATAAATTTCCACCAATTGATTGAACATCCATTCCATAAGAGTCATAACCAAATCTTTGCATTGTAAGAAAAGTATTTTTATTAACTAAAGATGTAAAATTAGAAAAAGTATTAATTCCTGTTACCATTCCATAATTACTAATTAAATCCCTATCTACTTCTTTCATATAATAATTACCAGTAACACCTTTTATCTTATTCATCTTAATCATTTGATCATATTGTAAAAGAAGCTTTTCATCAGGATCATACCCACCTAAATAAAAATATCCATTAAATAAAATATTGGAAATAATTAATATATATAACAATATTGCATTAGCTTTACTTTTTCTATCACTAATAAAAATAACAAGCGAAGAAACAAATACTAATATAAATACAAAAAATAACAAAAGAAGTGATATTTTATTACTACTTAACGTTAACTTATCAATAGACATCATAATAGATTCATCAAATTTAACTATAATAAAAGTCATACATAATAAACTAATAACAACAGATACCAAAGGTAACCATTTTTTTAACTTATTAGAAAGAATATCTTTTTGATTAACATTATTCAAATAATAACTTGCACCAATTATTAATAAAAATATTAAAATAAATCCATATCTATAAGGAAAATAATAATAACTACCAAAATGCCATATCTTATTAACTGGCTCTATTATTAAAGGTAAACCAACCATAATTAATAATGGTAATAAAAAACTAGTAAATTTCTTATGTTTTTTAAAATTAAATAATAAAAGCAACACTAAAGATATCAAACAACCACTTGCAAATAAAAACGAAATTTTATCAGATAATGGTCCAAACTTAGAATTCAAAATTCCAGCTAAATCGAATCCCGCTCTTTGAGATTCAGATAATTGAATAAACGTAGGAAATAAGAAGAAAGCTGAAATCATAAGAGAAATAACTGTAGAAACACCTAAATTAAAAATCGCATGTTTCATATTATCTTTTTTATAAATATATAAATATAAAAATGAAGCAAAGATAATAAACAAAAGAACAATAAATGAAACATAAAAAGAACAAATTATTGAAATACTAAGAACAATTATATAAAGTTTTACATCTTCCAAGTCCAAAAGTTTTCTAAGTCCAATTAAAAGAATTGGAAACAAATAAACCATATCCATCCAAGCAGGAATTATATAAAGTAAAAAAGTATAACTCGAAAAAGCATATAATAGTGATAATAATATTTGATAAGATGGTTTAATCTTCTTAAAATATTTACTAATAAAATATAAACAAGTAAGACTAGCTAAAAGAGTCTTTAAAACAACTACTAATGAAACAGCATTCTCTACCATTCCACGCGGAAAAAGAAGTAATATTAAAGAAATTGGACTAGTAATGTAATTTACCATTACTCCCCAAAAGTTAATTCCTCCACCTGAAGTAAAATCAACAAAGAATGATTTTCCTCCCCTAACTGCATCATAAAAATGATAATAAAAAGCAGTTATTTGATCATGCATATCACTCCAAATAATTGATTTATTCCCAAAAGGAAATATACCTTTTACAATAAATACAAAAGAAAAAATCATTAAAACTAAAAAAGTAGTCTTTAAATACTTATTATTTTTCATATTCTCACCTTCATTATAAATTTTATCATTTATATAAAAATAAGTAAATTCAAAAAAAAAATGAGTAAAACTCATTTTAAAGAAATCTTTTCAATTATTTTATTCAATTCCTCACAAGCATTTTTTTTCATTTTTACTAAATCAACTTCTTTCTTTACCCTATATAAAGATTTCATAGATTTACAAATATTATTTAAATCTAAATCAGAAGCCAAAAGCATATTATCAACACCAAATATTTTATTTAAATAATCCATCTTATTCATATAATGAGGATGATTGTCATAACATATTGATAGATTTGGTAAATTAAGCAAATTTGCAACTAAGACACCATGATAACGCATCGATATCAAAAAATCACATTTTTTAAAAACTTCAACTAACTGATTCATATTTCTAGCAAGTTTTTCTAGAACAATATTACTATTATCATCCATTAAAGAAATCAATTCACTATAATTATTAACATCAAAATCAACATAACCATAAAATGGAATTAAATGTATCTTATAATTATCTTTTAATAATGATATAAGAGTTTTTAAACTATCTATATTGTCATCAGAAGTAATCCAAACAATACCGATTTCTTTTATCTCATTGCTTTTATTAGAAAATTCAACTAAATTTTTATTTGCAAAAACAATATCAGAAACTATTTTAATAGATTTTGAATTAATTCCTTTGCAATATTTGTTAATTATATCATAAGAATTTTTATCACGAACAGAAAAATATGTAGAATTTTTAATAACATTAGAAAGCCTTTCTATATATTCATCACTTAAGAACTTATCATTACTACTAACCCCTAATACATAAATTTCTTTTTTCCATACAATAAACCTATCAGATAAGTCTAAAATAATGGTCCCTAAATCTCCACGATATGACTTTTTGTTTTCATAATGTTTATCATCAATAATAGCTCCCCCACCAAAAACAACAGCATCAAACGCCTGAGCTAAGATATTAAAATCGGACTGTGTCTTTGGATAATGAATAATCTTAACTTTTGGAAACCAACTACTATTATAATCTGGATTATCTGCAAGCATAACAGTTACATCAACTTTTTCAAAATCAAAATATTGAAAAAGTGTTTCTAACATAAGCTCATCTCCTAAATTAGGAGCACCATAAAATCCCACTAATAATATTTTTTTCTTATTACTTTTTTCTAAAACAGTTAATAATTCTGTATTAAAATAATCAAATTGTCTAACAGAATCGTAACACTTTTCCAAAAAATAATTATCATTAGCCATAGTAGTATCAATTTTAGAGCAAACAACTTCACTAACCTCATCTTTTATACGAGGATAATTAACAAATATTTTATCATAAATCCTTTTATATAGCTTCATACATCATTCATTCCTAGCCTTCTAATTTTTCTGCGAGTTCTTTCGCAACTACCATACAGTCTTCCATAGAGCAATATGTCCAACCACCATATCTTCCAATACTATAAATATTACTATCTTTAATCTTATCCATAAACTTCTTAATTTTTTTATCAGTAACACTATTTATATGAACATAAGCTGGATCCATTATTATAGACTCATAAGCTTCTAATTTCATATCAATATCTACAATTCCAATCTCTTTAAGATTATCTAAAGTTAGTTCTAATTGCTTATCGACGTCTACTAAATCATCTTTTCCATATCCAATTTCTACATACATACTTAACTTATCAGAATTCAAAATATTATCATAGAAACCTAATCTATAAAAATTATATTTTTTTTCAGGAATATAAATCCAATGTTCTTTATCAAGTTTAGATTTTTTATTAAATCCTAAATTAAATACTAAAACTTTATTATATGAAAGTTCATCAGATAATTTTTTAAACTTTTGTTGATTTAAAATATTTAAGAAATTATTCAAAGGAGATGTATTAATTAAAAACTCATAATTAATCTCATCACCATTACTCAACATTGCAACTTTTTTAGAAACATTTACAGATGTTACTTCTACATCCACAAGTACTTTATCTTTGTCCAAATTATTATAAAGAATTTCCATAAATGATCCTGCACCATTTTTTGGATATAAAAATTGATTATTATAACTTTTAACATTATTCTTTTTCATATTATTAATAATATCTTCTTTATTAGCATATGGAAAGAAACGTCCCATAGCATCTTTATCAAGTTTTCTTAAATCTACCGCATATAATTTTTCATTATATGGCCTTAAGAACTTTTCAACAATAGAAACACCAAACTTACCATAAAGCATATCAAGAAAATTATCATATTTCTTTTTTTCAGCTTTATTAAACAAATCATAAAGACAATCAATAAATTCTTGCTTTTCTAACTGATGTATATTTGTTTGAAAAGGAAAATCAATATAATCACCATGATAATATATTTTAGTACATTTCTCTTGCTTAATAATATCGCTTGAATCAACATCATTTACAAACTTATTTTTAAATTCATCTGTCTTAAAATGGAAAAAATGTCCTGCATAATCCCAAACAAATCCATTTTTATAATTTGTTTTACAATAACCACCAATTCTTGACTCTTTTTCTATTATTAAATAATCATTTTTTACATAATTTGCAAAAGTAAGACCAGAAACTCCTGCACCAACAATTAAATACTTAACCTTTTTCATAAACCCTCCACTATTTAACACGATCAATTATCTTTTTTATAAAATCATCAAGAAAAATAATTTTACCACCAGTTGCACGATGTAACCTTGTTCTTTTTCCTGCAATACTAGGTAAATTATAGAAATATGGATATTTTTTCAACTTTTTATCATAAGATTTAAACATCTTACTATTATTAAAATATTCTATTGTAATGTCATATTGCATCTTGCACATAGGTATAATTATTCTCTCAAGAAGATATCTTTTTTTACTATCAGAAATATTTTCTTTTACTTTTTCATATTCTTCAACTAATCTAAGACAAACTTTTTCATGATGCGAACAATTCCTTATATATGACTCTTTAGAAACAGATTGTCCAGCTCTCCCAAGATAATAATTATAAATATCTAAAGGATAATATACAACCGTATCAGCATTGACATAACCAATAAAATTGTACTCCATATCTACATAGAAACATTTTTCATCAATTTTAAAATTAGCCTTTTTTAAAATATCAGTTTTATATGTTGAAGTTGATAGAAGTGGTCCCCAAGGAAAAAATCCATATCCTTCATATCCCATATCATCTAATTTATATTTTAAACCTGGAATCATAAAATCATAATGATGAACAGGATGCTTAATAGCATCTATTGCGAAATCCTCAATGTAATTTGTCAATATAATATCACTATCTTCATTTTCTAATACTTCAATTAATTTAACAAATTCACTAGTAACAAAATAATCATCACCATCCATAAGTTTAAAATATTTACCAGTAGCAAGTTCTATTCCCTTATTAATGGTAGAACCGTGTCCACCATTTTCTTTATCAACAACTTTAACAATATTTTTTCCACTAGATTTTGTAAATTTTTCTATTTCTTTTGCTACCTCAATAGTATTATCTTTACTACCATCATTAATTATGATAACTTCTACTTTATTAGCAAATTCGTGATCGATTAATGTAAATACTCCTTGCTTTAAATATTTAGCAACATTATATGATGGAATTGCAATTGTAATAACAGGTTTATCAATTAAACTTGGATACTTTGTAGCCTTAGAATAATCAGGAACATTCTGAATTAACTCAATATCTTTCTTAATTGTTTGATCATATCCACAAGTTTTAACAACTGATTCATGCATCTGTTTACTCATCTTCAAAAATTTATCTTTATTTTTATATAAATCTTCAATAACATTTGCATATTGAACATAATCTTCTGTATCACAATAAGTACCAATTTTAGGATCAATAAACTGCGTAACCCCAACATTTTTAGATGTAACAACAACAGCCCCAGTCATAGCTGCTTCGCATGAAGCTACAGCCTGAGAATCATAACGAGTTGCAAAAAGAGCAATTCCATGATTTCGATACATTTCACCCATTTCATCATGAGAAAGAAATTTTTTATATATATGAACATTAGGAAATTTCTTAACAGGAGCTAATAAAATATCATGCATCTCACCATCTCCATATATTGAAAACTCTAATTCATTAAAGAAATCTCTCCTACTAAGTTCTAATATCACTCTTATATCTATATCTATAGAATAACTATTAATATTATTAAACTTTCTAATCATACAAATTTTTTTTCTATCATCAACAGAACGTTTCTTATATTTAAATTTATTTTCATCAACCAAACAAGGAACAATTGCATAATTTTTATACTTGATATTCAAAAGCTTTTCACTATTATTCTTAGTAAAATCAGTTACAAAAACCCACTTAACATTTTCCATGTCATTATATCTTTTAATAACTTCATCTTTAACTTGAAAACTTTGCCTTAACTTATCATCAATTGGAGCAATTCTAGAAAAATATGGTGCACACATCTTTTCCCAATCCCAATACATAGTATCAGCACCATGAGAATAAAGAAATACACTAGTATTCTCCAAATTACTTGCATCTAATACTTGAGCAAATTTTTCATTAAAGAAATGAATAAGTATCTTCTTAAATTTATTAACTTGTAATACTTTTCTAATATCATTATAACCAGTACGAATTACAGGAATCCCCTCAAATGAATATTTTTCAGTCCTATTAATGTAATTATCACTAACTACTACTACATTTATATTCCATCCAAGCTTCACATACTCTTCAACTCTGGTATGTACAAATGCGCAATTATATCTATCAGATTCTGAAGGATAATTTGGACACATTAATAAAACATCTCCATTTATCTCTTTTTGTAAAAGTACATCTTTTTCATTAGAAAATTCAAGGTCTAACTTTTTAACCAATACTTTAGAATTAGCCTCAACAGAAATACCTACAAAAAACATTTTACCTGACTTTTCTAAAAACACTGTAGTATTACCATCAAAACTATCAATAACTCTAGCTCTAGTATTAACAATTTTAAATTGACAACCACTACCATATATAACATCAACTAAAGAAGATATTGTTAAAGGTTTACCTTTTGAAAAAATAGGCTTAGTAATAATACAATATGCTCTTCTATCAGAATCATTTACAAGTTCAAGACCAGTATCAACTCTTTTTAGTTTTAACTTTGAATTATTTTTAATTTTAAAGTATTTTTTTAATAAATTCATAAATATTACCTCCAAGAAGATTATTATTCGTAAAGAAATAAAAAATCATACATAAAACAACAGTATTTCCTTATAAAATAAGTATATCAAACCTAAAATAATCTTTCAACAACTATATTTACACCAAAATAAAAATCACAAATAATGTGATTTTAAAATTTAAAAATATTATATAATGAACAATACAACTTAGTAAAAAATTCACTTTTTTCAATAGTTCTTTTAATAAGTCCTCTATTTGTATAATATTTATTATCTTTATAATCTGATACATATTTTCTTAAATACATAAAACATTCCTCTATAAATTTATTACGAATATTCTTATTTTTTTGATATCTCTGTTGAACTGTATAGTTTGTAAGAATTCTAACAGTAAGCATATCTACTTTTTCAGAAAGAAACGAACAGTCTCTAAGACTTTGTCTAATCATTTTAACAATATCGATAATATCAAATATTCTCTTATCTCTAACTGTAGTCTCACTATTTCCATGAATACAATAAAAACTCAAATACTCATTAACTTTGCCAATATTATTAGCTTTTTTCAAACATTCAACAACAAAAGGCGCATCTTCGTACTTTAAATTTTCAACAAACTTAATATTATTATCTTTTATCAAAGAGGTTTTATACATCTTATTACAAGGTCCTAAATTAATATCCAAAAGTAAATTAGAATTTTCGCTTAAAGAAGCATTTTGAAAATCTAAAATATTAACTTTTTCTAATTTACCATCGATATCTTTATAAAAATCGCTAACTGCTAAATCTAAATTATTATCACTCATAAAAGAAAAAAACTTATAACAAGCATCAAAAGAAATATAATCATCACTATCCACAAACATTAAATATTCTCCCTTTGCTTTATCAATCCCAAAGTTTCTTGTTTTACCTATACCTTGATTCTTATTCTTAAAATATCTAATTCTTTTATCATTATAAGATTTTATAATAACCTCACTATCATCAATACTACCATCATTAATTAAAATTATCTCAATATCATCAAATGTTTGATTAATTAGAGAATCAATACACTTATTCAAATACTTAGAGGCATTATATATAGGAACAATAATACTAATTTTCGGCATCTAATCACCTTCTCTTAAAAAATAATTTTGGATTCATCTTAACAATAATCTTCTTTACTTTTCTAGAAAATGTATCATCAAGTAAATTATTAAAAACACCATCTTTTCTTAATTGTTTTAAATACTTTTTATAATCTTTTTCATTAAGTTCTAAAGTTTTTAAAATTAAACTATTACTAATAAAACTTTTTATAACTCTAGTATCACCATTAAAATTATTCAATTCTTTCATCAAATAATCATAATGTAAATATAAATCATCAACCTTTTTCTTTACCTTCTCATAAGAATTACTACTCATGATACTTCCTTCTCTTTGAAGATAACAATATCCAACGTAAGATATTGAATTAACTATGTTAGCTTTTATTATTGCTAAAGGAATAAGTCCAAAATCTTCATGAACAAGACCTCGTTTAAATGAAAATTTATTTTTTAAATAATAACTTTTTTTAAAAACATATGCCCATGCAGGCTCTACAAATTCATAATTAACAATCAAATTAAATGCATCAACACCATTTTTTCCATAGAAAGACTCTTCTTTATAGCAAACTTCTTTATCACTATTTTCCCATACTTGTTTTAATTGAAATCTAACTACATCAGGACCGTTATCTAAAACTTTACTTATTTCTAACAATAAATCTTTTTCAATATAATCATCACTATCAAGAAACAAAAGATATTCTCCACTACTATTTTTTACTCCAGTATTTCTTGCTTCACTAAGACCTTTATTTTCTTGATTAACAATCTTAAAATTATATTTTTTAGCTATTTCAATACTATTATCTTTAGTACCATCATTTACAATAATAACTTCATAATCCTTAAACGATTGACTAGAAATACTATCTAAACACTTTTTAATATATTTTTCAACATTATAAACAGGAATAATTATACTAAACTTAGGCATCAAACCACCTCATCAAAAATTTTTTTTAAAACTTCCATCTTTTTTCTATTCATTAAATCGAAATCAACCTTTTTACAATCAGTTTTATTATTTTTTAAAATATTCATAACCTCTTCAACCATCTTATCTTCACCTTTAGAAATAATATGTGCATAACCATCTGACATTTTAATAAATTCATCACTAGAATCAATTGTAGTAATTATTCTTTTATTCAAAAGAAGTGCCTCTAAATACACAACAGGAAATCCTTCATATAAAGAAGTTAAAACCAAATAATCAGCCAAATTAATGTATGGATAAGGATTAGTCTTACTTCCAACAAAATCTACTAATTTAGATAAATTATGTTTCTTTACATAATCTAAATATTTCTCTTTATCAGGACCATCACCAACAACTAACAAATTAACTTTCATTACTTTATTAAGTTCAATAATTAAATGTAACAATTTCGTTATTTGTTTAGAACTTTCATCAAGTCTACCTATAAAAACAAATTGGATACCATTTTTCTTTTTATAATTCACCTTTTCTAAAGACAAAGATAAAATTTCTTTATCATCAATAAAATTATTTAAAACTAATGATTTGTTTTCTAAATTATTAAATATATCTAAAAAATTATTTCTTGATTCATTAGATACAAAAAAGATTCTATTAAACTTCTCTATACCACGCGAAGAAAAAAACTTTTCAAATTCTTTAATTTCCTTATAAAGATATCTGTAATCACTATGAATATAGATACTAGAATTTCTAGATGCTATCTTAGAAAGTTTACTTCCCATAAAAGAATATGTAGCATAACAACAAGAAAAATCATATTTATTACGATTAAATAAACTCCAAATAAAACGTTTAAAAAAATTATATAACTTTCTAAAAAGAATATTTTTATTATTACTTATTTCATATTCAATAATTTTAACTGAAGGATTTACTTTGTGTAAAAAAACCCCTTCTTTCTTTTCTAAAAACAATGAAACCTCATACTCATTCATATCTATGCGATTAAGTAAATTGACTAATGATTTCTCAATACCACCAAAATCTAAGTTGTAAGCAAAAAAAGCAAGTCTTTTTTTCATATCATTCACCAAAATAATTTTAACATGTAAAAATAAATATGTAAATCAAACAAAAAAAGAAGCTTACGCTTCTATTCAGTTCTAAGAGCTTCCACTGGATCTTTCTTACTTGCAACATGTGCAGGAATAAGTCCACCAATCATTGTTAAAGTAATACTAACAATTATTAATATCAATGCATGAACTGGATTTAAAACAGCAACATTAACAAGTTCTGTTAAATCATATAGTATTGTATTAGCAGGGAAAATTAATAGTCTAGCAATAATTATTCCAATAAGACCAGATGTAATACCAATAATAAATGTTTCAGCATTAAATACACGAGATATATCTTTCTTTCTTGCACCAAGTGCTCTTAAAATACCAATTTCTTTAGTTCTTTCTAATACAGAAATATAAGTAATTATTCCAATCATAATAGATGAAACTACTAGTGATATAGCAGAAAATCCAACTAACACTAAAGTTACAGCATCCATAAATGATCCAGATAATGTTACCATAGTAGCAGCAAGATCAGTATATAATACTCCACCACTACTACTCTTTATTTTACTATCTTCAACTATAAATTGACTATTTCCAACCTTTATATATCCCTTTAACATACCATCATCATAAGTTAACTTAACTAAATCTGGAACTTCACTTTGTAAAGTATTATCAACTACTAATAATCTATTATCATTTGAATCTTTAACAACACCAGCAAGTTTTTCTAAGTAAGTAGTAGCAATACTTTCTACCTTTTTAATTTCTTTTTCATTATAAGAATCCAAATATTTAACAATTTCTTCCTTAGAATCAAAATCTTTAGGGAAAATATTTATCATAAATGGAACAGATTCTGCACCAAGATATGCTAATAAATTTTCTTTAGCAGCAAGTCCTTCCTTTGTTGTAGAATCAAATTTTTCACCAGTTAAAACATTATAATCAACACTTTTTTGAAGTTTAACTACTGCGGATTCATTATTTTTCTCAATAACATAATTAACTAAATCTTCAGTATAACCAATTCCTGCAGTAGTTTGAACAAGTTTATTATCTTCTTTTCCTCTAAGAATACCAACTACTTTCAAACTAACAGCATTTTTACTATTATACATAGACTCAAAATCAAGATTAATTGAATAATAACTACCAAACGACTTATAAAAATCATCATTTAAAATTAATTTAAATTCAGAATTCAAAACATCGCTAAAAGATATTTTTTCAAGTTCTGGATCAAGTCCAAGATAAGAAACTAATTTTTCATCAACTCTATTTTTACTATCAATAATTAATATTAATTCATTTTTATTTTCAGGAAGTCTTCCCTCTAATAAATCATAATTTTTTTCAAGAACTCCATCATTATTATCATTTAACTTAAACGGAATTGCACTAAAATAAGCAGACCCACTTGAAAGACTAGCAGGAATCACTGTTTTCTTCCCGTTAACAATACCTAAAACATTAAGTGAAGTCATTCTTGTATACGAAAGACCAGAAACATATTTATCATCAATACTCTCAAGATAATTTATATACTCATCACTAAAATCATTAACGTGAACTAAATCATCAACAACAGATTCCTTAGGGAAAATAAATTCTTCTTTAGTAAATTTATTTTCATTATTTGAATTATCTTGTGCAATATTCATCATCACATCTTCAGTAAGATTTACCGCTTCACGAGTAATCATTATTGGAAGACTAGCAAGAGTTTCCGTTTGTACTTTATCAATTTGCAAATCAAGTCCATTAGAAAGAGATAACACAAGTGCAATACCAATTATACCAATACTTGATGCAAATGCTGTAATTAAAGTTCTTCCTTTTTTAGTAATAATGTTATTAAAAGATAATTTTAAAGCCGTTAAAAATGTCATAGCAGTCTTTTTTATTTTATATAAAGATTCTACTTTTTCAGTTTTCTTAACAGGATTAGAATCACTCTTCAATTCACCATCTCTAAATTCAACAATTCTACTAGCGTATTCATCAGCAAGTTCTTTATTATGAGTAACCATAATAACTAACTTATCTTTTGCAATTTCCTTAATAAGCTCCATTATTTGAACACTAGTTTTAGAATCCAAGGCACCAGTAGGTTCATCTGCCAATATAATATCAGGATTATTAGCAAGAGCTCTAGCAATAGCAACCCTTTGCATTTGTCCACCAGATAATTGATTAGGTTTCTTGTGTGCATGTTCCTTAAGACCAACTTTATCTAAAACTTCAAGAGCTTTCTTTCTTCTTTTTTTAGCATTCATTCCACTAAGAGTCATTCCCATTTCAACATTTTCTAAAATAGAAATATGTGAAATAAGATTATAACTTTGAAAAACAAAACCTATACAATTATTTCTATAAGCATCCCACTCGCTTGGTTTAAACTCTTTAGTAGATTTTCCATTAATAACTAAATCTCCACTATCATATCTATCAAGACCACCAATAATGTTAAGCATAGTTGTCTTTCCACTACCAGATGGACCAAGAATTGCAACAAATTCATTTTTTCTAAATTTTAAGCTTATATCTTTCAATGCTTGTTGTGTAAAATTACCAGTAGTATAACTTTTATTAATATTTTTTAATTCTAGCATATTACCCTCCTCTATAATAATATTTAAAACAAAAATAATTATAAATTATTTCACATATATTGTAAATAAAAAAACAATAATCCGTAGATATAATCTACTTCATATTGCTTATTATTAATTAGTAATATTCATATCACCAAGACTATCTTTTAATTCTTTACAAGAATATTCTTTAATAATCTTTATTTCACTAAATTTACCATTCCCTAAATACTCAACTTCATATAATGCTTCAACTACTGATTCATCATTTATATTATATTGAGACAATTTTTCACTTTCAGTTAAAACATCTACCAATAAATTACCATTAACCAAAAGCTTACTTTTTTCACGAATAGAAGACATTTCAAAATATATTTTACTACCTTCAACCTTAAACTTATTAGATGATACATTAAGACTAAATGATAAAGAATTTTCTAATCTATTACCAATAACATTATTTACTGAACCATCACTGTTAATAAAATATAAATATCCACTATTAGAGCTTGATTCACTTGCTAATATAATAAGAGAATCACCAACTCTATGAATTGATTCAACAACAACATCTATATTGTTATTTAAAACAAACTTATTATTTACCTTTAACTCACACGAAGAATCATCTATTTTAGAACAAACAATAGATAACTCTTTATCACCAAATTTAGAAGTAATTACCTTATTAAGCCCCTCTTCTGTCTTAGTATATAAAACCTCTGATGTAATCTTTTCCTTAATTTCTTCTTCTTTTTTATTATTGTCAACACTATCGCTAGCAGTAAAATATTTAAATAAACCAAATATCACAAGAACAATTCCAGAAACAATCAAAACATATTTTAAATCTAGAAATTTATTAACTTTAGTTTTCTTTTTTTCATTTGTCACACTAGACACCACCTATCATATTCTTATAATAGAAATTATATCAAATAGCAATAAAATTGTGAATAAAAAAACTTTATCATTTTGATAAAGTTTAAAAAATTATTCGCTTATATTTAACTTATTTCCATTAACAGAAACATAATAACTTAAATTATCTTTTGAAGAAGAAACTCCAATGCAACCATTATCAGCTATTACTGTTTTAATAGAAATATCATCTGAGAAATCATATACCACTTCACCCTTAACATTGATTATAGACCAATGTTTAGTCTTAAGTTCTTTATCATAGAACCTAACAATTAAATGTCCACTATTAGAAACAACTGTTTGATCTTCATAAAATCCAAGTTCAAATGAACCATTATACGTATTATCCATTGAAGTATAAGCCTTTGGTTCAAACATATATTCCTTTGACTCTTTATTTAAAACAGTAAAATATCCAGTTTTAAAGAACACAAGAGCATATCCATTAACAAATACAGGCTTATTACTAACTCCTTCATCCTTCAAATCAATTACTTTAGTACCATTAATATCATAGAACGCATCACCAATAAACACTAAACCATCACTGTATTGACCTATACTAGCATGTCTTCTATTATTTGCAACTAACTTTTTGTTACCACTTCTATCCATTGCATACACTTCGTTGGCATTTGTATCTTGATAAATAACATATCCATCTTTATATTGAGTTTTTAAAACATCAAATCTATTTCCTAAATAAAATGAATTATTTGTTCTAGCATCATATACAACATATCTTCCTTCTTGATTGAAATATATCAAATACATGTCTTCACCTAAAGAAGAAATACTGTAAACTGTTTCATTTAACTCAAATACGAATTTTTTATTATCTAAATCATAAATTCCTTTTTTAGTAACTGTTCCTTTATAACTTTCCTCTTTAACAGTTACAATAGCAAGACCATCACCAAAATAATTTACACTATCATATTCAAAATCAAATTTTACTAATTCACCTTTACTATTATACAAATCATTTCCAATCATTGCATATCCATCTTTAAAATTACTATTTTGGAAATTATAATAACCATCATACTTACTACCATCAAATTTATTAACAATCTTACCAGATTCATTAACTAAATAAACATATGAGGAATCTTTAAGCCATGCAAAACCTTCTGAATAAACATAAGTATTACCATAGTATTTAAAATCAGAAATTACTGGTTCATCAGCTGAATTATCTTCATCGTTATTCTCTTCATTATTATTATTCTCATCATTTACATCATTTTTTTCATCATCATTATCATTTTCTACCTGATTTTCTTCATTAGTATTCTCATTTTCAACAACTTCATTATCAGTATTATTTGTATTTGAATCTTCATCTTTATTTAAAACAAATTTCCAAACAACAAATAATAAAACAATAACTAAAAGAAAAATTACAATAGTACTAGAATTACCTTTTTCTTTTTTAGGAACAGGAACTATTTTAACATCTTCATCATCTTTTATTTCAGACTTAATATCATCTTTTATTTCATCTTTTGCTTCTTCAATTATCTCTTCCTTGATTTCAGATTTTATTTCATCTTTAGTTTCTTTCTTTATTTCTTTTTTTGTCTCTTTCTTTATCTCATTCTTAGACTCTTCTTTTATTTCTTCCATCAATTCATCTTTAGCTTCGGCAAATATTTCTTCTTTTATCTCTTCCTTAGCTTCAGAAATAATCTCTTCTTTTATCTCTTCTTTTGCTTCTTCAAGAATTTCTTCTTTTAATTCTTGTTTTTCTATTTCTTTATTTTTATCTTTACTATTAGATTTCTTTAACTTTGAAATTTCATTACCACATTTTGGACAAAACTTCATTCCATCTCTAACTTCTACACCACAGTTAGGACAAAAATTCTTAGTCATAAAACCACCTCACTACTATAGAATAGTATAACAAAAAAAATAAATTTTGTTAATCCTCTTCTTTAACTTTATATAAAATCATTGCACTAAAACAATAAATCTGTTCTTCAGCAAACATCGAAATAGAAACTTGATATTTAATATCAATTACATTATCTCCTATTTCACTTAAAAAACTATTTACACTATTCTCTAAATCTTGCTCATGCATTTCGTCAAATACTCTAACACGCATATTATCACCAATAAAAAAATAACAAATTTAAAAAGAAAAAAATGTCAAAAAAAAGAATTACTAATCGTAATAGTAATATCTTTTCATTTTGTTTCCAGTAGCTTTATACCATTGTTTAGGTTTTAGAACCAATGCTTTTCTTCTATTAAGACAAACATCTTCAATAGAATCAGATAAAACATTTCCATAATTATATAGATTTCTTTGATTATCAATTGATGCATCACATTCAGTTATAATCCCATCAACATTAACAGTAATAAGTGGTCCAATATTACAAAGTCCACTTTCTCGATTAGAAGTAACAAAAAGACCACCCAAGATACTCTTCCCTGGATATGATAAAAATAAATTCATAGGTTTTAATGGCACAGTATCTTGCTCATCTAAATTTGCTGCATTACCTTCTCTAAATAATTTACCAGATAATTTTCTAAATTCCAAAAAAAATTTACTTCTAGCATATTTTTTAATATTTTCTAAATACTCAGGTAAAAATCCAAGTCTTTCAATTTCAGCATAATGAAATTTATCCCAAGAAATATCAAAGGTTACCAAAGATTTAGCAAGTTTCTTATAATTAACATACTCTTGCATATGCTCTAAAATTTTCAAAAAATCTTCACTATAATTAGTACCATTAATTGTCATAGTTACAGTATCAACTATTATATTGTTATCTATAATATATGAAAAAATCTTTTCTATTCTATCCAATGCCAACGTAGGTTCACCACCACAAATAGCCAAATTACTAATGTAACAAAATTGAGATAATGTTGATTCAATAACCTCATCACTCATCACTTTATCACTACATTTTCCACGAAGACAATGTTGACAGTTTAAATTGCATCGTTCAGTTACAATCAATCCTAAATTTTGTGTATATAACTTTTTCATAAAGACACCTCAAATTG
>JAGALD010000082.1 GCA_017625395.1 Bacilli bacterium
AATATCTTCAACAGAATTAACATCTAAAATACTTGGCTTAGCTGGTAAAACTATATTATCAATAATTCCACTAGTATCAGTAACACCAGAAAAAAACAACACATTTTTCCCATTTATATTTTTATATACTTCAATATTAACCCCCTCTAAAGGATATGCTTGATTAGCAGTAAAAGCTTGAACCTTTAATAATCCTTCACCACTATTTTCTTCAATAAAATCAAAGTAATCCTGACTCTTCATAAACTCTTCACTATTAAACAATATATAATCCATATAACCTCCTATATAATTAATTCTTGACCAACACTAAGTAAATTACTTGTCAAATTATTTTTTCTCTTTAATTCACTAACTGTAGTATTAAACTTTTTTGCTATACTATAAAGACTTTCTCCTTTTTGAACAACATAAGAAGTACCATTCGTATTAGTCATAGGAATCATCAATTCCTGTCCAATGGATAAATTAATATTAGATAAATTATTTAATGATTGAATATCTGCAACCGTAGTATTAAACATTTTAGCAATACTATAAAGACTATCTCCCTTTTGAACAATATATACAAAAGAATCATTTGGTATAGAAAAGTCCTCCCCAAAACATTCCTCTACTACTGTAACGCCTAAATTATCTTCAATTAATAAAATACTACCAACCGAAAGATTATTATTAATTAAATTATTATCTTTTTTTATCTTATCTACAGTAGTACCATACATCTTTGCAATTGAATATAAGCTATCACCACTTTTAACAACATAACTAACATAATTACTTATAGAATCATTATCACTTGACTCCTCTTCAGAACAAGGAATAATTAACACTTGACCAATACTTAAATTATTACTAGTTAATCTATTATAACTTTTAAGTTCATTAACAGTAGTATTATACTTCTTAGCAATACTATAAAGGCTATCACCCCTCTGAACAGTATACGATACACAAGTAGACGAATTATTGTACCCATCATTAGTAATCAATAAAGTCTGTCCCGGATAAATAGAACTTCCTTCAAGATTATTAATATCAATTATACTTTGAACATTAGTATCAAACCGTTTAGCAATTCCATACAAAGTATCTCCTCTTTGTACTACATAAGATTCCATTTTTCACTATTACTCCTTTCATTAATGTATATGAGATAAAAATATAAAAATAACTACACTTACAATTTTTTATTCAAAGCATATAATACACTGTAATTATTTAAAGGAGGACATTATGAAAAAGAAAATAGTTACTATATTAGGAATACTATTAATAATTTCACTTTGCTTTATAACACTATATGACTTTTCAAAAAAAGAAAACAATTTAACAAAAGTAAAAGTAGCCGAAGTAGCACATAGTATTTTTTATGCACCACAATATGCTGCAATATCAGAAGGATATTTTGAAGAAGTAGGACTTGACATAGAATTAACACTAGCAAGTGGTGCAGACAAAGTAATGGCATCAGTATTATCAGAAGATGTTGACATTGGTTTTTCAGGTAGTGAAGCCACTATATATGTATACAATGGTGGAGAAGAAGATTATTTAAAGACATTTGCCCAGTTAACACAAAAAGATGGAAGCTTTCTTGTATCAAGAGAAAAAATTGAAAATTTTACACTTGATGATTTAAAAGGAAAATATGTAATTGGTGGTAGACTTGGTGGTATGCCAGAAATGACATTTGAATGGGCATTAAAAGAACATGGTATAAATCCAAAAACAGATTTAACAATTGACACAAGTATAGCTTTTGCTGCAATGGGTGGTGCTTTCATTGGAGGTATAGGAGACTTTGTTACACTATTTGAACTAAACGTCACAAAAAAAAAGAGACTAAGCTCTCTTTTCAATAAAACTAATATCTTATATTATTTGAATCACAAGATTTATTAGTAATGCAATCAAACTTTTGACAACTTTCTTGATTATTATTATTTAAGCAATCATATTTAAGAAAAAATTTTCTCATAAGAATTACTTGTCCCCATTTATTATTAGGAGCAAGCTTATAATCTTGAACAGATAATTGCATACTAGCACTTGATGCATGGGCTACTGTATAAATTCCTTCTGATTTTAATCTATCAGTACTAATTACCATTCCAACATGTCCATCAGTACCAACTAAATCACCAGGCATTAACAAATTAGTAATATAATCTATATTTTTATTACTTATATCTACCCTTTCTACTCTTACCCCAACAGTCTTTCCTGTAAGAGGATTATAAACTTTTGTAGCTGCTTCACTATAATTATGCATTTCACTACTTATAAAAGAACTGCTACCAAAAGCCATTCCATACGCCCAAAAAGTAAATCCAGAACAATCAAAGCCACCAGGTAATGTAGAAGGCCATTTATGCTTATTATGAATAACAGTAGTTTTACACCCAATATTATTAGGAATACCCTTACTTAAACAAGACATAGAGTGACATCCAGCAGGAAAATAAGGAATTTTTATACCAATTTCACTAGATATGTAGATAGCTGCTGCAACAACACCATTTCGTGTATTATAACCAGCTTTTTTTACTTTGGATTCAAGTTCTACTTGATATTTATCACGAAGTCCAGCTTGGTCTTTTAAACAAACTGTATTACCAACATTTGCATAATCTCCAACACTAGGAAAATCTCCATTTTCCAATTCACCGTTTTGATTA
>JAGALD010000083.1 GCA_017625395.1 Bacilli bacterium
AGATTTTGTCTTTTTTTTTATTCAAATTTTGAGGGAGGTGGTAGAAATGTAGGATAACTATAATTAATTAAAAAATATTAGAAGAAAGGAGGATTTTTAAAATGAATTCAAGCGAATCAGCAGAATTAGCTGTAAAAATTGGTATAGAAGGAGCAGAAGCAGCTTTAAGAATTGCAGGACAATGTACTGAAAGACTTGCAGTAGCAATATATACAATTCTTAAGGACCAAAAGATGACTAAAGGGAAAACAAAGCTTAATAATATGTTAAAATCTGGTAGTCCTTTACAAATATTCTCTTTGCAAGAAGACCAATTAAAGAAGTTTCATGAGTTGTCTAAACAATATGGTATTTTATATACAGCCTTGATAAATAAAAAAGACAAGAATAATGATGGTATGGTGGACATTATGGTTAGAGATTATGATGCACCCAAAGTAAATCGTATAGTACAAAGATTTAAATTATCTGCTATTGACATTGCATCTATTAAGAGTGAAGTGGAAAAAGATAAGATGGAGGAACTATTAAACGATGCAAAAGAAAGAGGGGTAAAGGTAAAAACATTTGAGGAAGAACTTGCAGATGACATATTATCTAAACCTAAACAAAAGGAGGATAATGAAGTGTCAAACCCCCAAGAGGCAATGACCGAAAAAAGCCCTCAGTCAGAGCCTTCATCAGAGAACAAAAGCAACTCAGGGGTGGTTTCTAACAAAAAGAAGCCTTCTGTTCGTGAAGCTCTAAAGAAAATTAAAGATGAGTTAAAAACGAAAGAATTACGTAATGAGGATAAAGAAGCAATAAAAAATGGAAAAGATGTAACTATTATTGATACTGATAAAAAGAAAACTACCAACTATGTTGATACGAAAAAAGGAATAAAAAAAACAACAACCAAATGGAAAAAAGGAAAGGAGAGATAACATGATTGATGAAATAATCAATAATACACAAAGTAATAGTTATGATAAGGAAGCTTATAGGCAAAAGAAAAAAGAGCAATTAGAGATTGCTTATGGAACAATAAAAGATGGAATTAACGAATTAAAGACTAATCCATCTTTTTTTAAGGACTACTTAAATATACAAAGTAGATTTGATATGTATACACCAAGGAATGCAATTTTAGTAGCAAAGCAGTTGCCTACTGCAACTCAATTAAAGGAATGGAGTAAGTGGAGGGATTCTAATGTAACATTTAAAGAAAGATATCCTAAAAAAATATTACTTCTAGATCCTAGAGAACCTTATAGAAATAAAAATGGAGACTTAATTAAGAGTTATACTGCAAAAGAAGTTATAGATGTATCAGAAACCAATGTAAAACCTACTAACAGGTCTTATGATAGAAAATATATTTTACAAGCATTATTACACGATTGTCCTGTGGATATAAAAGCAGTCGATGAGCTTAGTAGTGGAAAAGTAAGTGAATGGAATGCAGAAAATAATGCAATTTATGTATGTAGAGGAAAAGATGTAGACTTAACCATAAAATCAGTTGTAGAAGAGATTGCCAAAATAAACCTATATGAGAATAATGAAGAAATAGATGCTGATAAAGTTGAATGTATAAGTTATATGGTCTGTAGTAGATATGGCATAAAAGTTGAACTTGATAATATGGAGAGGTTTACTTCCAAATATTCAAACATGGAGGCAGAAGACATTGTAACTGATTTATATTCAATGAAAAATATAGTTTTAGATATTAATACAAAAATGATGCAGTATATAAGTGATAAAAAGAAAAATTTAGAGAATAAAGAACAAGGAAGATAGAACTATGAAAGATAAAATAAAATTTTCCATAGATAATCATGAAAGAATCTTAATTATTAATTCACTAAAAGTTCTTAAGGAGTATTTAATTGAACAAAGTTTATCCACAGATTCTGTGGAAGAAATTATTTTAAAAATATCTGATAAGTCAAAATTAGAATTGGATAATGTTGATGGTAAAATTGTTATAAAATCATTATATGAAATGAGGAGTAGATTAAAAGATGAGGGTAAATCTTATGAAGATGTAGATAATATCTTATTGAAAACTATTGATAATCTTAATAAAAAAGACATTGATAAGAAAGAAAAGATTAGATAATGCAGGAAAATATTAATCAACAAAGAATTATTATATGTTTATTTGGAATAATACCCACAGTTTGGTTAGCACTTATTGTTGCTCCTTTTATCAATAATGGATTGATAGAAATTATAGAAAATACTTCTAAATCTTTAGAAGAACCATTTAATATTAGTTTGTGTGAGAATAGTTTAAAAACTGTTCTCTTTTTTTTATTGATATATGGTACTGCAATAGGAATATATTTTTCAACTAGGAAGAATTATAGAAGAAACGAGGAATATGGTAGTGCTAGGTGGGGAAATCCAAAAAAAATATGTAAGAAATATAAAGAAAAAAATACCAATAGTAATAAGATATTAACACAAAATTTTTCTATGAGTTTAGATGGAACAAAGCATAGAAGAAACTTAAACTTTTTAATTTGTGGAGGTAGTGGAGCAGGAAAAACACGATTCTTTGCTAAACCTAATGTAATGCAATGCAATTGTTCTTATATAATTTTAGACCCAAAAGGGGAAATAATTCGAGATACAGGAGAATTGCTTGAAAAAGAAGGATATTCAATTAAAGTATTAGATTTACTTAATATGAATAAAAGTCATTGCTATAATCCTTTTGTTTATTTAAAAAATGATAATGACGTTCAGAAATTAGTAACTAATCTTTTTAAATCTACAACACCTAAAGGTAGTCAATCTAATGACCCATTTTGGGATACTGCTGCCAGTATGCTCCTTTTATCATTAGTTTTCTACTTATGGTATGAAGCACCAGAGGAAGAACAAAACTTCACAATGGTTATGGAAATGCTTAGAGCAGGAGATGTAAAAGAAGATGATGATATGTATTTGAGTCCTTTAGATATCTTGTTTGACAGATTAGAGATGAGAGATCCCAATCACATAGCAGTAAAGTACTATAAGGACTATCATAGTGGTTCTGCCAAGACATTAAAATCTATCCAAATAACTTTAGCATCAAGACTTGAAAAATTTAACTTGGAAAGTCTTTCAATGTTAACTATGACAGATGAATTAGAATTAGATAAATTAGGAGAAAGAAAGACAGCTTTATTTGCATTAATACCAGATAATGATACATCTTTTAACTTTATTGTTAGTATTTTATATACTCAATTATTTCAACAATTATTTTATATAGCAGATTACAAATATGGAGGGAAATTGCCTATTCATGTTCATTTTGTAATGGATGAATTTGCCAATGTTAGCTTACCAGATGATTTTGACAAAATTTTGAGTGTAATGCGTTCACGTCAGGTCTCAGTAAGCATAATTTTACAAAATATAGCTCAGTTAAAGGCTCTTTTTGAAAAACAATGGGAGTCAATAATTGGTAATTGCGACTCATTTCTTTACCTTGGTGGCAATGAACAGAGTACGCACAAGTTGGTGAGCGAGATGATTGGGAAACAAAGTTTGGATACGAATACCTATGGAAGGAGTCATGGTAGAAATGGTAGTTATTCAACTAATTATCAACAAACAGGTAGAGAGCTTTTAACTCCTGATGAAGTTCGATTATTAGATAATAAATATGCAATTTTATTTGTTAGGGGGGAAAGACCAATTAAAGATTTAAAATATGATATTTTAAAACATCCTAATGTAGCATTAACAACAGATGGAAATGCCAAACCTTATGAGCATGGAAAGGTGACTAATGCGATTGCAACAATAGAAATGGACTATGATTTGGGAAATTATGATTTTAAAAATATAGAAGAATTAGAAGATAAATTTGAGATTATTTCTAGTGAAGATATGGATTTATATTTAGAAGAAAGGGAAGGAAAAGATGAAAAAAGAAAAGAAAAATAAAAGTATTAAAAATGTATGGAAAAAAAGTTTTAGACTGTATTCGATTATGATATGTGGATTAGTAATTATTACTATGTCAATTACTAATGTTTATGCTGCAGATGATCCAATAGCAGTAATAAATAATTTATCTGATTTTATGTATAAATTTGTAAAAGGTGTAGGAGCTCTTATTTCAGGATATGGAATTGTACAGATTGGTTTATCATTTACAAGTCATGATGCATCACAAAGAGCTAATGGTTTTTTATACTTTGCAGGTGGAGTATTAATTATGTGTGCAAAAACAATCTTAACAATGATAGGAGGATAAATATTAATAGAGCATAAGAAGGAGGTGTGTATATGTCTGATAGTTCTAATTGGGTAGTTCAAAACTTGGAGAATGCTTTACAAACATGGAATAGTAAATTGGGAGAAATGTGGAGTCTTCTTACTCAATCCCCAGAAACCTTTAAAGGTGGAAAAATATGGTCTGTTATTTTAAAAGTAAATGGAGCAATAGAGGCAATAGGATTATCTTTGTTGGTTCTTTTTTTTATAGTAGGAATTATGAAGACTTGCAGCTCATTTGTGGAAGTGAAAAAACCAGAACATGCTTTTAAATTATTTGTTAGATTTGCGATTGCTAAAGCAGTTGTAACTTATGGATTAGATTTAATGTTAGCTATATTTAAGATAGTACAAGGCTTAATGGCTACAATTATGAAAACTGCAGGTCTTGGTTCTATTATTAAATCAACATTACCACAATCAATAATAACGGCAGTAGAAAGTTGTGGATTTTTTGAGTCAATTCCACTTTGGGCTGTCACATTAATAGGTGGTTTATTTGTAACAGTATTATCATTTATTATGATACTGACTGTCTATGGTAGATTTTTTAAATTGTATTTATATACAGCTATAGCTCCAATCCCACTATCCACATTTGCAGGAGAAACTACTTCGCAAGTTGGAAAAAGTTTTCTAAAATCTTTTACGGCAGTATGTTTGGAAGGAGCAATTATTGCATTAAGTTGTATTATATTCTCATTATTTGCATCCACACCACCTGTAGTTGATACAAGTGCAGCTGCAGTTACACAAGTATGGAAGTACATTGGAGAACTAATATTTAATATGCTTATTTTAGTAGGAACAATTAAAATGTCAGATAGAGTAGTTAGAGAAATGATGGGGTTATAGGAGATGAAGAATATGAAAAGGAATAAAGTAACTTTTGATGATATTGAGCATGATATAAATTGTAATGATAATTTAGATTCTGTATTTAGAGAATCATTAGCAGAGGCTTTAGAAAAATTGAATTATTTAAGTGATAGTCAATTAAATTTAATTTGTGGTACTGATGAACAACACCATTAAAAGCAAGTCAAATAAAAGAGGTAATAACCTTTATGGATAACAAAATGAAAGGAGATTTTCAATATAAATATTTTAAAGGAATAGTATCTAAATATATGACTATTGCTAGTAATATGGAAAAAAATAGTAAAGAAAGAGAGGCTAGATAGTGAGTATATTGCAAGAGTATGAAAGTATTGAAAAAAAAATAGGACATAAAAAATACCATATGATAGAGAAATATCTAGAGATAGTATGTCCTAGAGAAAAATATAATCAATATGAAGAAGAATTAAGAAATATAAGTCAATTTCCTGATGAGGATTGGTTTGCTAGAAAAAAAGAGCTAGAAAGCAAATATGGAATTGTTCAATTAAGTGATATCTTGTATAAGGAGGAAGAATGGGAAAAATTTGATAAATGGTATAACAAGGTATATTTGAATAGAAATGTAGAAATTTTAGGAGACTTAAATTTTTTGGAAAATTATGATGATGTTAGATGTAATGTATTACTATATCAAAATAGTAAACTAGCAGCTAACATCATAGTAAGTTATGATAGTAAGATTATTAGTTATCTATCACAAAATAGTGAAAAAGGAAGCAAAGAGGTTATAAAGTCACTAATTTATAAAGATTTTGATAAATATATTAAATTACCCAAACTATCAAATTGTTCTAAACTTTTACAGGAAATATATATAGATGTTTCTGAATCAGATAGTAAAATGTGTTATATCACAGATGAAGATTGGAGTCAATTTTATTCGAAAAGATATAGTGAAAGGGATATTCTAAATTTAAAAGAAGAAATTAAAAAGTATAAATTAGATAAATTAATTTCTTTTGATTATGAAGATGAGTACAAAATAATTGGTTGGACTAATTTAGAGCTAAAGTTTAATGATGATAGAAAACTAAGTAAAAATAAAGATAAGGAAAGTAGATAAATTATGAATGTAGAAGAAACTGTAAAAAAGATAAATGAAATTCTAAAAAATCATGAAGACTATAAAGATGATCAAGCAATGCAAGTTCAATATATTTTACTAAATAAAGATAACCAAGTAGATGATATAGTTTGTTTTGGATGGGATGGAATATTAAGTGCAGATTCTAAAACATTTGAATTAGATACGATTGCTGAATGGTCTTTTGATTATGAAACAGATTTATTTGAGCAATTACAGGATGGTAAAACAATTGGTTATATGACTGCTGAAGTTCACTATGATGTATGGTGTAAAATAAATGAAATATTTCCAGATATAGATTATAAAGAGGGATTAGAATTGTATATAAAATATTGTGATGAGTATGGTATTACAAAAGAGTATATAGATAAAATGGTGGAACTAGACACTCCAGATATTATGGATAACTTCACAAATTTAGAAGTTGGCGACATATTAAAATATAAAGGCTATATTGCCTGTGTTGATGAACCTAATCTTGAAAATGATAAAGAAAATATAATTTGTATATACAAAAATGGGCAAGATTATATAAATGGCAATTATATAGAAAAAGTTTCATTAAATAAAGAGGGAATAAAGAGAAATATAAAATCATATATTGATGAAACTTATTGTCCTCAAGTAAATAAAAAAAGCAATTATGAAAACGAAAAAGCATATTTTACTTTTGTTTTGGGATATGATTTGTTACAAGATATGTTTAAAAATTCCACAGTTCAAGAATGTGATACAGTTTATGATTTTTGCAATTATGAGGCAGGACAGTTTTTAGAATCTAATGAATATCAAAATCTTAAATATTCTAGCTATGAGATGTTAATATCCTGGGTGGATAAAAATAAAGACAAAATATTTGCAGACTATAAACAAATGTTTAATGGAGAACTAGAATTTTACAATGGTAATATGAGAATAGTTGAAAAAGGTTTTAGAAATAATGAACCTGTTGCATTTGTTGAAAAAAACTTTGAAAATGATACAAAAGAATATATTGTTGCCTTTTATTACAAAGTAAAGGATGATAAATTATCTTGGAGCTATGCTTATTATTATGATAATGATAAGAAAAAAGCAGAGTCAGATTATAATAAGGTAATTAACGGTGATAATTTAGCACATACTTTTGATAAAGAACAAGAAAGGGGATAATTATGAGTAGAGAACTTTTTAAGGGTATGACTTATAGAAATAATAAAGTTTTTACCAGACAATGTAGCAACAATGTATATCCTAAACACTATTATATGGAAGAAAATAAGAATTTAACAAAGTTATATAATGAATTAGGTGAAATTGGTTTTGAAAAGTGGTTTTTGACTAATGGATTAATGCAAGGTACTATAGAAATATTGAATGGAAGTAATAAAATTTTGAGAAGATTAGATTACTTGTCTAATTTATTATGGAAAGATAAAAAGTTTATGAAGTTATATAATGAAAAAGAAAATATTTTTAGAAACTCATTGTCTGCTGAATCAAAGAAGGATAAAGAAATATTTAATAAAGAGTATAAAAAAATAGAGGAAGATATTGTAAATTATATATCTTCCTTTTATGATATTCATAATTCAAGATATAAGGATTTTTCAAGAGAAAAATAATCTATAAGATAGGAGATGATAAACATTGAAACAATATGATAATCAAAAAATAAATACATTATTAAATAATCATGAATTTTATATAAAAAAAATGAAAAGGGAAGCAGGATAAATATATGAATAAGATTATGGAAAACTTAAAAAAGAATGATAGATTACAAAATAATCTTGCACTTCTTTTTGTATATGAATATGGAAGGATAAGTTTATTAGATGAAAGTATTTATACCAGTATCAAAGAAAGAACTAAAAATCAAAATGCGAAAAATAATATTATTAAAGATGACTATATGTTTAAAGCTTTGGAAATTGCAAGAGAAATGTGTGGTTTAAGTTTGAATGATTTATGCAAATATATTTATCAAGATGTAAAAGAACAAAAAAGGCAAGAGAGGGGTAGATAGTTTATGGAGGTCAAGATTAATCGAGAGATAAGAAATTATACAGAAAAAGTATTCTTTGGACTGTCTTTAAGACAGTTCTTTTTCTCACTTTGTGCTTGTGCTGTTGCAGTTGTTTTATACTTTCTATTTAATGAGATATTTAATAAGGAAATTGTTTCATGGATTTGCATTTTTGGAGCATTACCATTTATTGGGATAGGCTTTTTTAAATATAATGGTATGGCTTTAGAAGAATTCGTAATAGTATGGTTTAAATCACAGGTGTTGATACCTAGAAAACTAAAATTTATTTCAGAAAATATTTACTTTGAGGCATTAGAACCATGTATAGAAAATAAAAAGAAGGAGGAGATAAATTAATATGATAAAATCTTTATCTGATTTAAAAAAACAAGAAAAAGATAATTTTAATATACCCATATCAGTACAACAAGTAATACCAATTAAAAAAATATGGACCAATGGGATTTTTTTAATAGGCAGGAATCAATATTCATTAACATACAAGTTTACTGATATAAATTATGCTGTAGCTTCAAAAGAAGATAAGGAATCAATGTTTTTAGATTACTCAGAATTACTAAACTCATTTGATAGTGGAGCAACAACAAAGATAACAGTTGCTTTAAGAAGAATTAATAAAAAGGACTTTGAAAAGGAAATATTGTTATCCTTTAAAGAAGATGGATTAGATATTTATAGAAAAGAATATAATCAAATGTTATTAGATAAAGCAATAAATAGTAACAATATGGTTAGAGAAATATATTTAACAGTAACTGCATTTAAAAAAGACTATGAAGAAGCTAAAAATTATTTTAAAAGAATTGGAAATGATATAATTTCTCATTTAGCAAAGTTAGGTAGTAGATGTAGTGTATTAGATGCTACTGAAAAATTAAGAATATTGCATGATTTTTATAGAGTAGGAGAAGAGATTAATTATAATTTAGATATAAAGACTCTTATGCAAAGAGGACACAACTTTAAAGATTACATATGTCCTGATGGTTTTTCTTTTAAAGATGATTACTTTGAGATGGGAAATAGATATGGGCGAGTATTATTTTTAAAGGAATATGCAAGTTATATTAAAGATACCATGATTGCAGAATTAACTGATATGAATCAAAACTTGATGATGTCTATTGATGTTATACCAATACCTACAGAT
>JAGALD010000084.1 GCA_017625395.1 Bacilli bacterium
CCAAATGAATCAAGTGCACGTCTCGCTACTTTAATATTTAACTTATTATCATCTACGATTAATACTTTCTTATCTTTATAATCTATATTTCTACTATTTAAAATAATGTCAGCTGTTTTAATAATTTGAGTATCAGTTAAAGGTCTAGAAGTATAACCAATTTTTTGTGGAATTTGTACCATAAAGATTGAACCATGTCCAAATTGACTTTGAACATTTATTTTTCCACCCATCATTTCTACTAATTTCTTAGTAATAGCTAAACCTAACCCAGTTCCTTCAGTTGTTGAATTTTTTTCTACATCTAATCTTTCAAATTTAGTAAATAGTTTATTAATATTTTCTGCTTTAATTCCCCTACCAGTATCTTGCACAGTTATAATCAAATTACAAATACCATTTTGATTTATACATTTAGCTGTTAATTCAATAGTTCCTTTTTCTGTATACTTAATAGCATTAGATAATAAATTATTGATAATCCCCTTAATATGAGCTTTATCTCCTATTAATTCATAAGGAATATCTTCTGCTATATTAACCTTATATTCAATAGGTTTATCACCAATTCTAGTAGCATTAACTCTAGCAAGCGTTGTTACTTCTTCTTTAAAATTATATGGAATTTCAACTATTTCCATCTTATCACTTTCTATTTTATTAATATCCATAATATTACCAACAATTTCAAGTAATGTACGAGATGCAGAAACAACATCATTTAAATCTTCTTTCATATCACTAGGACAATTATCTCTACTTGCCATATCTTCTGATAATCCAACTATTGCATTAAGTGGTGTTCTAATCTCATGAGACATACTCGATAAGAAATCACTTTTTGCTTGATTAGCTTTTTCAGCTTGTTCTTTAGCAATATTTAAGCTTGCTATCATTTTTAAATCAGGATTTTCAATAGTAAACATCATTATCATATCTACCAAACTTAACATAATAGAAATAAAATTAATTTCCGGAATTATAATTCTAAGTAATGCTACAATAACTAATAAAAAAATCAAGAAATAAAGCGGTATATATTTATTTTTATCTAAATGTTCTTTTTTATCTTTCATAAAAAACAATATACCAATCATAGCTACTATATAAAAGACTGCTCCTAACAATCCTAAATAAGTTAATGGACCAGTTGAATCTAAAATACCATTCTCATTAATTATAGTAACACTTAAAAATAGTGATAATATATATACAAATAAATTAAAAATATTAACTACACTCTTCATAACTTTACTTGGATTTTTGCTTGAAATTATATAAATATAATAAAACATCAAGCTACACCAAGATACTATTAAACATACATCTATTCTATTTAATATTTTAAATGCTAAATCAGAATTAATTGTTAAAGCAACAACAACTATCAAAGTAGTAGAAAGTGATTCAAGAATATTAATAGCCAATAATCTCTTAAATATCTTTGTTTCTACATTTTTTACACTTTTCTTTAAATAGAATATTGTTGTAATAATAATTGCTATTATTAAAGCTAAACTAGTCAAATATCCATTCGCCATAGTTAACACCTCGCTATTTTATAAGATAATTATACACTATCTTAAGAAATAGAACAATAAAAAGATAGTGTCTTATTTTAAAACACTATCCTCTAATCTTTTATTAAATAAAAAGGCATTATTTTTATTTGGTGTTAGTCTTTTTATTGGTGCAAAAACATCTTCTCTATTTTCACATCCCTTAGGCTTATATATTAAACCATCAATATATTCTTCATTAAAATACGGCCATTCTTTAAATCTCGCCTCAACATATTCGTTCCATTCATTACCAGTTATATTTTCTCTTTTCTCTAGACCATAAGATTCCCATATTTGCCATTTTAATGTTGCTAAAGTATCTCTTAAATCATTTATTGCTCTTGTTTTTTCTTCTATAGTATCTCCATATAAATTCATATCAAAATTTTTACCAATATTAACAGTAAATAATTTATCTTCCTGATCTGCACCAACAGGAACAATAATAGCATTCCCCTTTTTAGCAATATCAACAATTCCCCAATAACATGGAAGCATTGGTAAATTAGGTGTTAGATTCCAAGTACCCTCAGGAAAATACATTAAATTTCCACCTTCTTTTAAATGGCTTATCATTCGTTCAGATACTAACTTCCTATCATCTTTATCTTTTTCATTAAAATATATAACTCCATTTAAACCAAGAAATGGTGCATCTATTATCCCTTGAATATGTTCATAATCGCCAGATAATAAATAATAATGATCTTTTATTGCTTCACTAACCACTTCAATATCAAATTTACCTACGTGTGTAACAGCAAATATTATAGGTCTATCTGTTTTGATTCTTTCATCTTTTATTAATTTGTAATGAAAACCACCAAAACGATTTTTAATCTTATAAACATTTAAAATTAACCAATGAATATCTTGTCTTTGTTTCAAAGATAATTTATTCCAAAATTTCCCTTCATCTTCTGTTCTTAACCTATAATATAATTCCATAAATTCTTTTTCTCTTTTTTCAAATTCTTCTTGAGAAATCCCTTTTTCATATAATTTTTTTTGTTCTTCTGCTAATATATTCATAATATCACCATAACTTTCCAATTTCTAATACCCCTTTGAAATTGGACATATTATACCACAATTATACAATTTTGTCTACTACTTGTCAAAATAGTAATTTTATGCTATTATTAGTATGTAAGTAAGAGAACTTGCATAAAATAAAAAAGAGGTACATTCGTATCTGCAAGTGAATGTCGCCTCTAAATTTTAGGGTTGACACTCAATCAGAGATGAAAGAGTGTCATATTTTTATTGCTATTACCAATAAGGTAAGGAGTAATAAAATGATAGCAATAAGACGAAGGACTTTTATTATAAAAGTTCTTTTCTTCATTGTATCCCTCCTTTCTTTCACAAGATTGGAGAACGACACTCACATCAAATGTTCTTACCAAAATTATACAATAAGTAAACTTATAATACAAGCGAACAAATTACATTTTATGAAGTTTTTTAACCAATATCATATCCCTAATTTATCTGTGATGCATAACAACTACAACCTTCTGGTACATTGTGAATTATTAAGGCAATCATTGATATTATTCCAACTTTATATAAATTATTATTTTTTTCTATAATCAAAAAGTTATCTATTGAATATGTAAATATCATTCCAAATGTTATAAATATTAATAGAATTAATAATGATGGAATAATTTCATATATATTTATTAAATAATTAAAAGAGTTAGGAATTAGATCAAAGAACGAAATAAAGAGCATTATTCCCGAAGAAAATATTAGACTATAAGAGATAATTTTTTCTCTTTTTTTATTATCAAAAAGTATTACAAAAATTCCTAGTAATGTAGATAATCCTGCTATAGTGGTTATTAAAAAACTAATATATATTTTTTCCATAATTTCACCAATAAAGTATATGTTATTTATTGGTTATAATGAAAGGAAGCAATATTATTTATTGCTTCCTTTATATTTA
>JAGALD010000014.1 GCA_017625395.1 Bacilli bacterium
AAACATTTGATAAAATTCTTTATTTGTTGATTTAAATAATTCATGAATTAGTTCCACTATATCGTCTTGTGATAATTCTACTTGTTGTTTCTTTGCTTTTTGTTTATATTTGATAAATGTATCTGCTATTTTATTTCTAAAATCTCTTATAATTGGATAATATATGTTATATGTTGAAACTTCTTTACATAATTTTCTTAATTCAACGTCATCATATCGAAATGTTCTTTCTACAACGTCATCTGACATTTCTTCATCTATAATCATAGCTTTAGTCTCATCAATATATTGATATATTTTTTCTCTTACTAATGGATCTTGTTCTTCTTTTAACATTCGTAGTAGTGTTTGTAAATCATTTCTTAAGTCTTGTGAAGACCAATTATACTTCATAATATCACCTGTTAGTTTGTTATAGTAACATAAAAAAAGGAAATAGTAAATTTCCTTTTTTCTTATTTATTATTTTTTAAAGATTCGTAATATTTATATCTTTCCATTGCATTTTCTTTATTTTTATCATATAGATCCATCTTCTCCTCTGGATTTACATTTGCAAGGGATGAATATCTTGTTTCTCCATCTAAGAATTCTGTGTATTTAGAGAAATCTGCTTTGCTATCTAGTGAGAATTCTTTTGTTTCTGGATTATATCTAAATATTGGGAAGTATCCTGATTCAGTTGCTTTCTTTTCTTCTTCGATACTATTTCCCATACCTTTTTTAATTCCTTGTGCAATACATGGTGCGTATGCGATTATGATTGATGGTCCATTGTAGTTTTTAGCTTCAGTGAATGCTTTTATTGTTTGCATCATATTTGCTCCAAGTGATATTGTTGCAACATATACATGTGGATAAGTAAGAGCTATTTTAGCAAGATCTTTTTTAGCAATTTCTTTTCCTGTTGAAGTAAACTTTGCAACACTTCCAATCTTACTTGATTTAGATGATTGACCACCGGTATTCGAATAAACTTCTGTATCTAGTACTAAGATATTAACATTTTCTTTTGTTGATAAAACGTGATCTAATCCATTGTATCCAATGTCATAAGCCCAACCGTCTCCACCTACTATCCAGAATGATTTAGTTTTAATGAACTCTTTCATTTCTATTAATTCTTTTATCTTAGTTTTACTTACTATTTCATATAGAAGACAACTTGATTCGTAATCTCCTCTTTTGTAGTAAGACGCAAATATTTCTTTATATTCATTTGGAATTTTCTTAAGGTTTTTATAAATTAAATCTTTTATTTTTTCTTTATGAATTTTATCTGCCATAGCCATTCCAAATCCAAATTCGGCATTATCTTCAAATAATGAATTTGCCCATGGGATACTGTAAGATGTACCTGGAATACTTCCACCATAAATTGATGAACATCCAGTTGCATTAGATATTACTAATTCTCCTCCAAAAAGTTGAGTAAGAAGTTTTAAATATGGTGTTTCTCCACATCCAGCACATGCTCCTGGGAACTCAAATCTTGGTTTTGCAAATTGACTTCCTTTAATCGTGTTAACATTCATTACTTTCTTTTCTTTTACATTATCGAATAAGTAGTTATTTTTCTCACGTGTTTCGTCATTTTGAACTTCTGATACTGGTTTCATAGTAATTGCTTTTTCTTTATTTTTTCCAGGACAAATGTTACTACATAATCCACACCCAGTGCAGTTATTAGTACTTACTCCAATAGTAAACTTTAGATTTTGATCTTTAATCATGGCATCTTGTAAATCATTTTTGACACTGTCAGGTGCTTTCTTTTCTTCTTTTTCATCTAATAAGAATGGTCTTATTACACCATGTGGACATACGAATGAACACATATTACACATGATACATTTTTCTTTATCATAACAAGGTAGCATTTCTGTTATTTCTCTTGTTTCTAAGTGTGATAATCCACCCTCAAATGTACCATCTACATATTTTTCTAATTTACTTACAGGTATTTCATTACCTTTTCTTGCATTAATAAGTTCGAAAACTGTTTTTTCTTTTTGGATTTCTCGTACTGTTTCTAGTCTTATATCGTCTGAATTAATAAGCTCTAGTGTTTCTTGTGCTCTATCTATTGCTTTGATATTTTTTTCAATAATTTCTTTTCCTTTATTTGTAAGAAGTACTTCAAGAGATTTCTTTATTTCATTTTTTGCAAAATTATAATCAACTAGTTTTCCTATTTTAAAGATTACTGTTGCCATAATCGTATTAATCTTATTACCTAGTCCTTCTTCATAAGCAATCTTATTAGCATTTATTGTATATAATTTAATATTTTTCTTCTTTAATATTTCTTTATCATGATGTGTTAAATATCCAAATAATTCTTCTTTTGTTTTTGATGTATTTAAAATAAATGTTCCATTTTCTTGAATATCATCAAGCATTTCAAATTTCTTTAAATAAGTGTCTTTTGTACATACAATTAAACTTGGATTTTTAACATAATAAGTTGATCTTATTTCTTTTTTACCAAGTCTTATATGTGATCTTGTTACTCCTCCAGATTTTTTTGAATCATATTCAAAATATCCTTGAGTAAAGGCATTTGTATTATTACCTATTATCTTTATTATATCTTTTGATACACTTACCATTCCGTCTGATCCAAAACCATATATTAATATTTCATGATTATTATTTTTATAATCTATTTTTTTTGGTTTTAGACTTAAGTTAGTAACGTCATCTTCAATACCAATTGTAAATCCATTAAAGTTATCTTTGTTATCTAAGAAGTCGTATACGGCATTTATATGTTCTGGTGTTGTATCTTTACTAGATAATCCATATCTTCCACCGATTACTTTTATTTTTCTTCCTGACTCAGTAATAACATCTGATACATCTAAATATAGCGGTTCTTTTGCACCTGACTCTTTTGTTCTATCAAGTACAGCAATGTTTTTAACTGTTTTTGGAAGTACATTTAAGAAATATTTACTACTGAATGGTCTATAAAGATGAACTTCAATAAGTCCTACTTTTTCTCCATTTTTAGTTAGGCAATCGATTGTTTCTTTTATTGTTTCATTGACTGATCCCATTGCTACTATAACTTTAGTTGCTTTTGGATCTCCATAATAATTAAATGGTTTATAATCTTTTTTTGTTATTTCATTTATTTTTTCCATGTAAGAGTTAACTATATCAGGAAGATTATCGTAATACTTATTTCTTGCTTCTGTTATTTGGAAATAAATATCATCATTTTCATTAGTCCCTCTTGTTACATTGTTTATACTTATTGCTTTTTTTCTAAATTCATTTAAGGCTTTTTTATCTATTAATGGTTTTACTTTATCCATATCTATTACTTCTATTTTTTGAAGTTCATGACTTGTTCTAAATCCATCAAATATGTTTAAAAAAGGAACTTTTCCGCTAAGTGTTGATAAATAGCTTACACTTGTTAAATCCATTACTTGTTGAACTGAAGAAGATGCTAGTATTGCAAATCCAGTTGCACGTGTTGCGTATACATCTTGATGGTCTCCTAGTATTGATAGTGCATGTGTTGCAAGAGACCTTGCTGCTACATTTATTACACAAGGAAGTAATTCTCCTGCTATTTTATACATATTAGGAATCATTAAAAGTAGTCCTTGGCTTGCAGTATATGTAGTAGATAAAATACCATTTTGAAGTGAACCATGAACCATTGCAATTGCTCCTGCTTCGCTTTCCATTTCTACTACTTTTACTTTATTTCCCCAAAAGTTAGTTTTTCCAGTATTTGACCATTTATCTGTGTATTCTGCCATTGGAGATGCTGGAGTTATTGGATAAATCCCTGCTAATTCTGTAAAATTATAAGAAACATAACTACATGCTTCATTACCATCCATTATTTTATACATAAATATCACTCTCTTTTAAACATTTTTCTACTTAATTATATAATATTTATAGGTCTTTTTCACTATAAAGTTGAAAAAAGAACTTTATTTTTAAAGTTCTTATTATCTACAATAAGGTTTTGGTGGGTTTCCATCTTCACCTGGTTTCATTTTTTTTCTATTGCGGTCTTGATTTTTTTGATTCATATCTATTGTACCTGAATTTGCTCTTGTTGTTGCAATAATAGTACTTCCTAAATATCCATTATATTTATTTTGTGTTTCTGGAATTAACACTTCTTCAATGTATTGTTTTACTGAAATACTTTGACCTGTTGTTAATGTTACTCTTCCTGTATATGGAACATAATCTAAATACATACTTTCTATACAAGTTTTTGCATCAAGACTACTACCATTTGGTTGTGTTATTCTTTGTTGTAATGTTTCAGGATCGATATAACTAGATAAATCTTTGGTCTCTATTTCTACTTCATCATATTTTCCTTTTAATTTTAGTACTCCAAAATTATTTTTAGTTTTTTCTAGTAAATACTGATAGAAATTTCCATTATATTTTGTTTGACATTCTCCTAGTATTCCTTCTTCTACAAATTGTTTTACTGATATTGCACTACCATTTTTTAAAACAATTACTCCATTTTCAGGCATATGAGGGAACACTATATTTTGCAAGTAAAGACTTGCTTCCATCATTTGTCCATTTGGTGCTTTTACTTCTTTATTTATTAATTCTGGATTTATCATTTTAGGAAAGTTTTCTGCTGTTACTTTATCCATATTTATTGGTGTTTGAACTTCTGCAATTGGATTTTGTTTTCTTCTTTGATCTTCTTTCTTTAACTGAAGTACTGCTCTTTGATCAAAACAGTATTTATCTGGATCAATTCCATTTTCTTTTGCAGTTTGTCTAATTTCTTCACCAATTTGTTGAATAAACATTGGATCTGTAGTTGAAATGTATCTTGCCATCTTTTGAATTGTTTCTTTAAAAAATCTAGGTTCTAAAGTTATTTCTTTTCCAAATCTAGCAGGAACACTCATTTTTTCATCTACACTTTCACCTTTTAAATAGAAATTTAGCAATATATCGCTTTTAGATTGTACAAAATTATAAATAAGTTTTCTAAATGTTTCTGATTTTAAATCTGATCCGTAGTATCCTCTTCTTTTAGCAAAGCTTTCTTCTGATTCTCCATTTAGTTTATATTCATATCTCTTTTGTAGTTCTTTCATCATAACTGTGTATAGTCCAATACTAAAATATTGTTGTACAGTTATTTTCTGACCTTTATAGTCAATGTATTTATTTACATTTTCAGTCATCCATTTTTTTGTTGTTTTAGCTATTGCTTTTTCAATTAGCGGTGCTCTTACACTGTTAAATGAACGTTTTTTTCCAAATTCATCTTCTGTTGGCTCTGATCCATATCCCATCCATGGTTCTATTAGCCCAGTTAGTACTGGTGGTCTTTGCATTCTTGATGCTATATCTGGGTTATCTCTAACAATTTCTCTTAATAAATTAGCATATATGTCTAGTTTATCTGTTGGAGTATATAACACAATTGTATCGTCTCTTCCACCACTTGAACTAAATTTAAAATAATATGGTAAGTCTTTTTCTTTAAACTTTTGAACCATTAATGTTGCCATTTTAAGTGTATCAAGTGGGTCTGTGTTTAGATATAATCTGTGTTCTACTTCTTCATAAACATCTCTTTTTTCTATATCCGCATATCTTGAATGAACATGTTCCCATCCAGAACCTTCACCTATATGGTCCCATCTATATTTATCTAACGCTTCACTTAATTCTTGATCTTTATGATCTGAAAATATAATAGATGTAACTTCGTTTTTTGTCTTAACATCCGGAACTGTTTTTAAAAAATTACGTAGTTTAACAAAATCAGGTTGACATTTTCCAAGACGTCTTAAATGTTCATATCTTTCCCTACTCATTGATGTAATGGCGTTTTTCCAATCATTAAACATCATCGAATAAAACTTATCATAATCATCAACATAATGTTTTCCAGTATTTTCTTTTTGTTGTCTTTTAGTTAATGATGTATAAAAAGTTCCATATTTAGATGATTCCGCATATGCATCAACTAACATTTGAAGGACACGAGGGTCATCAATTGGATTTTTTATTTGTCTATATAAGTCTGTCAATTCCATATGTCACCTATATATTAATTCTTTCTTTTTCATATTCTATCTTATCTAATTCTAAATCAATTATTTGCTTAAATCCTAAAATATTACATAAATATTTATATTCATCTATTTCGTTATCAAATGTTCCAACTATCTTAAAAAAGTAATTGTATATTATTTCCCAGTGTGAATTTCTTTCTGGCGTTGATTCAGTAAAATAATTGTTATTTAGGCTTCTTAAGTTAACGGATTTTATTTGTTCTAATAAATATTCCGGATTTTCTATTTTCTCTACAAATGAATCAATTTCTTCTGTATCTACATCATAAAATCCACAGTACTTATGAGTTACTTTTTTGAACCAGATTGTTTCTTCTTTTTCTAAATCAAGTTCTGATACTATTTCTATACTTGTAGAAATTGGCATACCTAACTCTTTTTCACCAAAATTAAAATGATGATGAACTAGTTCTAATTTCTTTATTTGAAAATTCTCATCTTGACTATCTATTATGTTTTCAATATCTTTTTCAATTTCCCATTCAGTATTTAATTCATTCATAAGAAACTCCTTTTTATTCTTTTACTTTTTTTTCTATTTTTTCAAATATACCAAAGTATTTAACTGTTATGTTTTTATCTTGTGGAATATTATAATATCTTTTAAAGTCTTTTTGTTGGAAGATAGTTACAGGGTTATATCTCCATACCAAATAAATTGGACTAGCTTTAATTTCGATATTTTTTTCGTTTGCTTCTAGCTGCTCTATTATATATTCTTCTCTTGTTATATCTATGTATTTAATTATAGCAAAAGATCCAATATAGTAAAGTATCATTACTATTAAAATTAAGATTGTCGTCTTTGGATATATCTTTATATTTAATTCTTTTAACATTATTGAGATTATAAAAATTAAGAATAATACAAAGAATATTACATTACCTTCATCCCATAAAGGCGATATTAATAAGAATATGCTACTTACTATTCCCATTATATATAATATTTTCATGATATATATTTTCTTCTCTTTTATTATATCATTAATACTTAAAAATAATAAGATTAAATATATTATAAAATAGAAAATATAATACCAGTTTTCTGTTGCAAATACACCTAGATACTTATTTATTACAAGGTTTAAGTTAACTGGTGAATAGTAGAAGAAATTGTATGCTAAAGAGAAAAGTAATATACTATCAAATAAAGTTATTACTACTCTATCATAAATCCATCCTTTTAATTTTTTACTTAAATAATAATTAATTGGTATTGCACCTAATATTACAAGTAGGATGTTTTTAGAAAAAAATGTATCAATGTATCTTGGTATATTAGATAATATTTTATTAAAGTTATTATAAAATAATTCTTTTGGTAAAATACTTAAAGAAAAAGTAATAGCAATTAATTGGATTATTAACACAGCTATATAACTTTTGGATATTTTCTTCTTTTTAATTATTGAATAGATATAGTAAATTAGATTTCCTAAGAAAAATGTTATTGCTATATGAATTGATGATAAACATATTATTAGTGAGATTATTGATAGAAAAATACAGTCTTTTACATTAAATGTATAAGTATCTTTTTTCCATAAATATTCAAAATATATGAATGATAGAATAGCTGGAAAAGTATATGTTACTGTAGTAGACACTGAAACATAGTTGTATGAAAAAAGGAAAACACTTACTAACATTGTCCCTAGTAATGGGAATAAATAGTAATATTTGTTTTTAACTATTCCCATCATATTATTACAACATCTTACAAACATACTCATTAATAACGAAAAGAATACATTAAATATTAATTTATTATAGGATAATAACCCTATTAAAACTCCACTTAATATTCGTCCATCATTTATATTAATATTTTTTATAATATATCCTAGTCCTTCTTTTCCTGTTAAATAACTCCACCAGTCACTTCCTGATATTGGTGATAGTGTACTTATTAAAAAAAAGAAGAAGAAGGTAAACATTGTTACTTTATATTTAAAATCTATTACTTCTATTCTTTCTTTCATAATTTACCTCTTATAAATTATCTATATATTCTTCTATCATATTTATTAAGTTAGTAGTATTACTAACAAATTTTTGTGGTTTAAAAGTTTTTGCTTTTTCTAATATTTTTCCTAATTTAGTAAAATCTCTTAATTCTAATATATATTTATTTTTGCTAAAGTTTTCTATTATTTGTAGTTGATGGTCATTTACATGCTCATTGTATTTTGCAAGACGAGCTGCTGCTATTACAGGCTTATTTCTAGTTACACCTGCTAGTATTGAACCTACACCACCATGTGTTATTAATAAATCACATTTTTCAATAAGCTCTTCAAATTTATCAGATGGAATTAAATCAAATATTTCCATATTATCACTTTCATATTTAGTGCATCCTGCTTGAACAATTACTTTATCCTTAATATTTTTTTTCTTTATTTCTTCATCAATTGCTACTAGAAGTCTTGTAAATTCTTTGTCCTGTGTTCCTAATGTTACTAAAATCATTAATAAATCCAACCTCCATATTTTGCTTTCGGATAAAGTTTAAGCATTTCTTCCCATTGTACAATAAATAAATCTGCAAAATGATATATAAGTCTACCAGTTACTGTTTTTGTTTTACTATTAGCAAGTGTTTCTATATATATTATTTTACTTCCAAAAATTTTTCCAATGCAACACATAGGACCTGCTGTGTGGGCACCTGTTGTAATTATTACTTTTGGTTTTATTTTAAAATATAGAAACAAACTTTTAAAGCAATTGTATAGTAATTTAAATGGATATACTAATATATTTGATTTTGTTCCATATACAAGAAAATTAACCTTGTTTGGATGTTTTTCTAATAAGTGCATATTTGATTTTGTTTTCTCTGTTATTATATGATAATCATATTTTTTAAACATTGGAGAAAGTCTTAACATCTCTGATAAGTGTCCTCCAGTAGAAGATATAAATAATATCTTTTTATTATTTTTTTTATTCATCCAATCACCCTTTATTTAAGAAGTTCTAACCAATCTTTTTTTACATTCTTAGCTAAATATTTTTTACAATTATTATATCCTTTAGTTGCTATTTTTTCATAATGTTCTTCGTCTTCTAATAGTTTTATTATTTCTTTTGCCATTTTATTTTTATTTCTATCTGATACTAAAATACCATTTCCATCTGATAACAAAGCTTTTATTCCTTTAGCGCTATCAAATGCTACTACTGGTAGTTTATAACTACTTGCTTCTAATACTACTAATCCAAACGATTCTGTATGAGATGTAGTTACAAAAACACTGCTTTCTAGTAATTTTAATTCTATATCTTTTTTAGCTAGAAATCCAGTTAATACAATATGTTTTTCTAGTTTGTTTTTCTTTATATATTTTTCTAATTTTTCTTTTTCTTCTCCATCGCCAATTAAATATAATTTAATATCTTTATATTTATCTTTTAGAATGGATACGACATCTATTAAATCAATTTGTCCTTTTTCTTTAGAAAGCCTTCCAATACTAATTAGTGTATGACTATTTCCCTTTGCTTCTTTTTTTGGAAGATTATCTATTACATTTGGGATATATAGACATGTTGCAGATACTTTATTTGAATAGAATTCTTTTAATTCTTCAGATACTAATACAAAATAATTGGTCTTTGATACTGATTCAATTAAGGTATTAATGTATTTTTTATTGTTATTATGATAATTATGTTCAGTAGCAATTTTTATTATTTCTTGTCTTGAATATTCGCCTGCTATATAGTTTTGAAAGTCTCTTGTTGTAATTATATATTTGCTGTTTGTGTTTTCGACTGCTTCAATGTTATAAAATATTTTTTTATATAAAATAGTAATTGTTTTTATTCCTTCTTTTAAAATATTTAGAAAGGCTTTTTCTTTAATTGCATTTTTTAATTCTTCTTTATTTGGACCTTTATTTATTAAATATTTAATTTTTATGTTTTTATCAAATTCAAATGCTGGTTTATCTTGAAGTTTATAAGTAGTGATTATTTCTACTTTATAGTCATCTTGAATCATTTTACATAGTGAAGATAAATACTGCTCTATTCCACCATATCCTAGATGAAGGGCTAATATTGTTATTTTATCTTCATCTATTTTTTTATCATATGTTTTAAGTTTATTTCTTATTAAAGATAATAGCAATGTATATATTAATACAAATAGTGGTTGAGAAAATATTCCACTAGATAAAATTCCTAATATGAGTGCAATTATTATACTGGAATAAATCATTTTAGTAGTATAAATTAAATTGTTTTTATTCTTATTATATTTTCTTACTATATTGAATGTAATATATAAAATTGCAATATAATATACAAAAATCTCTATAATCATGTTGAAGAATGTTTTATGAATAAAGAATTCTGATATAAATGACTGATTATTAGACAACATATCAATTATCGTAAGAATTATAGACAACGTTGTAATTACTAATAGATATGTTATAGTACTTTTCTTTTTTTTCTCTTTTAAACTATTTATTAACATATAAATTATAAATATTGTTGTAATAATCATAGAAATATTTATTTTTGATAGCAAAATTGCAAGTATTGGAATAAAAGTTATTAAATAATTAACAACGTTTTTCTTATTAAAATAAGTAAATGTTATCGGTATAAGAAGCGTAATAATAATTGATAGGTTAAAATTTTGTTTTGATACAAGAGTTAATATGATCGAGATAACACCTAAGATATTTGCTAATAATATAGAACCATTTATTATGTTTATCTTATTTAGTTTTTCTTTATCAATTAATTTCATAGTAGTTATTAATGTTATAGGAAAATACATGTAGTTAAAAATCAAATTTATAATATCAATTAAATTTATTTCGAGATATGTTGAATATAAAATTGAAAATATAAGAGCTACTATTAAATATAATAATTCTTTTTTACTCTTATTCTTAATTAATATTAAATAATATAGAATTAAGAAAACATTAAATATTAGACTAATTATCGTGTTACTAAAAAACATACTATTTATAATAACTATTAATTGAATTAAGAAAAATATTGCTACTTTATTAATTTTTTTCATATTATCACTTCCATTAACTATATTTTATCAAATTTCATTTAATTTATTAAGATATTTATGTGAAAATAAAAAGAAAACCAAGTATTATTCTTGATTTTCTTGTTTTGGATATTGAAATTCATATTTTACATTTAAAAAATCATTTATCATATCTTCACTTGCCTCATCTTTAGATGTAAATTCTACAGTGTAATAGATGTCTTTAGATACTTCTCTTATTAAATAAAGTTTCTTATTTGTTACTTTATCTATTGAATCATAATATTCAAAATCAATTTTAGAATAGCTAATATCATTATAATTAACTGTCTTTAATTCAAAATCTGTTTCACTATTATTTGAATATTTTGTTTTTATCCCATCAATGTAATTATCCATAAAATTTAAATCTTCATCGATGTGTATTTCAATATCAATATATGCATTAACGTTTCGTGATTCAAATTTTGTTCTATATATGTTATTTTCAGTAATTGGCATTTCTTGATAATCATTAGAAGATACCTCATAGTTTATACTATGTGTTTCATCTGAAAATCTTCTTTTTTGTTTTATTGAACCTTGAACAACAGTATCATTAATTACACCATATGTATATATTGCAACTTCTTTTTCAATTTTTATATTATTTATGAAATCTGATATAACTTTATTTGACAATTTAAGATCTGTTGTGGTTATTGTCATTACAACAATGCTGTTAGCTGATTCTTGTATTAAAATTATGAATTTTTCATTGTAATTAGTTTGTTTTTTTTCTTCTTCATTAATAAATTCTTCTAGATAATTAATTTTTAAATAATAGGCATCGAAACCATATATATTAATTTTTTCTTTATGATCATATGTTTGTAACAATGTATCATCATTATCATGCGACTCAATTAAATTCTTTTTACAATCTTCAATGTTTCCATGATCGACTGTAAATACTTCAATACTTAAATTTTTACTATATAATTCTTTATGCTTATCATCCAATTTAGTATTTATTAAAAAAGTAGGATATGTAAATGTATAACGATTTTTTTGTAACATGTTGCTACTATTAATGTATGTTTCAGCATTTTCTATGTAACCTTCATACAATTGATATTTTTGGTTATCTATTTTATCGCCTTGCATATCATCTTGTGAAATATCTATTTCAATATCATTACTGTTTTCTTTATTATTACTTTCTTCCCCTGTCATTAATGAAAGGGAAAGACCAAGGATTATTAGAGCTAATCCTAGGCCTATAAATACATACTTTACCTTTTTATTCATATTTATTTCCCCTCTTTAACAACATTTATATTGAGTACATTCTCTTGTTTGTCTTGCACAACTATACTTACACGTTGAACATGAGGAATCAGAACATCCTTTTTTAGAGCAACTTGTCCATCTAGTATTACCACTATATACAGGGAATGAACGGCTACACGAGTATGATTTTGTTTCATAATATTGTGTTGTCCATGCACTATATGTTTCACATCCACAAGATTCCTTTCTTGTACATGTAGGATAACATGATGATGCTCCTGCACCACTTGTTGATCCACTTGGGCAAGTTAAACATGAGCTAGCCCCTCCGGTACTATATGTTCCAGCTGAGCAATTGCTACAATAATCAGAGCTTCCGTAGTATGATACGTGAGATGCTCTATACGTACCTCCATCACAAGCATTTACTTGAGACCCTGTTGATGAAACTTTATAATATCCGGCTGAAACATTCATGTAACAAGAGTATATACTTGTTCCTGATGTACATGTATATCCTGATGGACAACTTGAACAAGAGCTTGCTCCTGCGGCACTATATTTTCCGGTTCCACAGCTGCTACATGAACTTGCACTTCCATAATATACTGTATGGGCAGCTTTATAAGTTCCTGCACTACATTGTGATTGAATTGTATTCGTACCTGCTGCTATATAATGACCTCCAGATACGTTCATATAACAATCT
>JAGALD010000085.1 GCA_017625395.1 Bacilli bacterium
TGACTTGCCAGATATGAATTGTCCAAACTGTGGAGAACCTCTTTATAAAGATGGACAAGACATGCCATTTGCAACCTTCCTTGGATTTAATGCCGATAAAGTTCCAGATATTGACTTAAACTTTTCAGATTTAAATCAAGCATCAGCTCATGAATATACAAAAGTTTTATTTGGAGTAGATAATGTATATCGTGCTGGAACAATAGGTACTGTAGCAGATAAGACTGCCTATGGTTTTGTATTAGGATACTATGAAGATAAAATTTTATCCCTTGTTGGAGAAGTAGCAAAGAGTATAGATAAATCAATTGAAGATATGCTGTCTGTTGAAAAGAAAGAAAAAGCAAATAAAATTGCTAAAAAATTCTTACTTCTTCAAGAAAGTATTCGAAAAGAAGTTCCAGGAGAAATAGATGCTAAATACGATGAAATAGTAAGAAAAGTTAAAGAGTATTCATCGGTAAGAAGCGCTGAAATAGAAAGAATATCTCTAGGTTGTGTTGGTGTTAAAAGAACAACAGGACAACATCCTGGAGGAATAGTAGTAGTACCAGACTACATGGATGTATCAGAATTTACACCATTCCAATATCCAGCAGATGATCCTAATAGTGCATGGAGAACAACACACTTCTCATATCACGCTATTGACCAAGATTTGTTAAAATTGGATATTTTAGGACACTCTGATCCAACACAATTGCGTATGATTCAAGATTTAACTAAAACAGATATTTTGAAAGTTCCATTAGATGATAAAGAAACAATGAGTATCTTCACATCAACTAAAGCTTTAGGAGTAACAAATGAACAAATTCTTTGTGATACAGGAACACTTGGTATCCCAGAATTTGGAACACCATTTACTATTGGAATGGTTGCAGAAACAAAACCTAAAACTTTTGCAGAACTTATAAAAATATCAGGTCTTTCACACGGTACTGACGTATGGCTTGGTAATGCTCAAGAGTTAATAAAAAATAATGTAGTACCATTTAGTCAAGTTATCGGATGTCGTGACGATATAATGGTATACTTGATGTATCATGGAGTAGTTCCAATCAAAGCTTTTAAAATCATGGAATTTGTTCGTAAAGGAAGAGCAAGTAAGCCAAAAGATAGAGATACCTGGTTAGAATATAAAGAAACTATGAAAGAAGCAGGAATTGAAGACTGGTTCATTGATTCATGCGAAAAAATTAAATACATGTTCCCTAAAGCCCATGCAGCAGCATACGTAATAAGTGCTTTCAGAATAGCATGGTATAAAGTTCATATGCCAGTATACTTTTATGCTTCATGGTTAACTTCAAAAGCAACAGATGTTGACGTAGAAGTTATGATGCAAGGATATGATGCAATAAGAGAAAAAATTATTGAAATTCAAATGAAAGGGTATGAAGCAACTAATAAAGAAAATGGTCAATCAGAAAGTTTGAAAGTTTGCCTAGAAGCAACAGCAAGAGGAATAAAATTTGTACCTATTGAACTTGATAAAAGTGAAGCAACTGTTTGGGGAGTAAAAGATGAAACATCAATTTATCCACCATTCTCATCAATAGATGGATTAGGTGATACAGTTGCAAAAGCAATAGTAGAAGAAAGAAATAAAAGACCATTCACAAGCATTGAAGACTTACAAAAAAGAGCTAAAATTTCACAAACTCTTTTAGACAAAATGAGAAAAATGGGAATTTTAAATGGGTTAGATGAATCTGACCAATTAACACTATTTTAAAAGAAATATAGAAACTATATTTCTTTTTTACGTAAATCAAATTTTTAAATATATAATTTGTTGAAATTAAATATAGAATTATATAAAATAAAATAGGAGGAATTTATATGAAAGATAAAAAAACAATAGGAATAGTCATAATAGTTATATCATTAATATTATTAGGTACTGGAGGATTCTTAACATATCAAAGTATGACTAATCGAGAAGAAAATAATAATCAAGAAGAGAATAACAATCAAGAAGAGAATAATAATCAAGAAGAAAACAACAACAATGTAATAACAGATGAAGAAAAATTAAATGAAAAAATATTAGACATAAACACAATCGCTGCTCCATACTATACTGAAAATGGAATGGGGAAAATTCCTAATCAAAATTTATTATGGTTTATATTAAAAAAAGTTCCAAACAGTTATAGTGAAGGACATAGCGTGTCAGAATCTGAACTTAATAATATTTTTAAAAGTTATTTTGGTGAAACTCAAACATTAAATCACGAAAATTATTTTTGTAGCCAAAAAATTCCAAACACAATTGTATATACATATAATCAAAATACACATATGTACACATATAGCAATGAATGTGGTATTGAAGTAGATTTCCCTGTAGCACACAATGCAGTATATATTGAAAATATTGAAACTAATGGTAACGAATATGTTGTAAAAGCAAAAGTAGCATATGGATATTGTCCAGATGTATGTGGACCAATTCCATATTATGCAACTTTCAACGATGCATTAAATAGAACAAACAAAGTATTTGATACTGAACCAACAAAGGACGAAATAAAAGAAAAGAGTAGTTCATTACCTACAACAACATATACATTTACAAAAGAAAATAATGATTTTGTATTAAAAGACATTAAAATAAAATAAAAAAATAAACACGTATAAAAAATACGTGTTTTATATTATCTATCTTTAATATTTATCACAGTAATCAATAGCATTTGTATCGAATGACATAGCACCCTCATCATAAGAAATAACATTTCTATTAACTAAACACTTGTTATCATCTAAGTCTTGATTCTTTAATAATAACAAAAATTCTAATTCAAGTAAGTTATCATTAATTTTAAACATATAAAAATCATTTTTATTAAACGAATTAAAACTATATATTTCCATATCTTCATTATTTAAAATACTTAATTTATCATTTTTATTTATTAATCTATAATCA
>JAGALD010000086.1 GCA_017625395.1 Bacilli bacterium
AAAAGATATTATAATAAAAAAGATAAAATTTTAGCATTTCACGCATATCAATCTTTTGCAGAGGGAGAGGTTACTCCAGAATTAGCACATCAAATTGGTGTGCAACTTGCAAATGAAATGTGGGGAGATAGATTTCAAGTAGTAGTTACAACTCATCTTAATACTAATCATATACATAATCATATAGTGCTTAATTCTGTTTCTTTTGAAGATGGATTAAAATATTATGATAATCATACTAATTATGCAAAAATGAGGCATATATCAGATGAACTTTGTAAGGAATATGGATTAAGTGTAATAGAAGAAAAAGCAACAAAGAAAAAAATGAACTATGATAATTTTTATAAGAAATCTTTATATACTGACAACTATTCTAATAATGCAAAACGAGATTTAGATTTAGCAATTAGACAAGCATATTCTTATGATGACTTTTTATACTTAATGAAAAAATTAGATTATGAAATTATTTTTAGAGCTAATAAAATAAGTATTAGAAAAGAACCATATAAAAGAAACATTAGAATAGAAAGAAGATATGGAGAAAATTATTCAATAGAAAATATAAAAAGAAGAATAATAGAAGAACAAGCAGTTCGAGTTCCGTTTATAGAAAATGTTTATAATTATAGAAAAGTTAATTATCCTTTTGCTAAAAGGCACAAAAGAGCCAAAGCGAAAGGATTTATTGCTTTATATTATCATTATTGTTATTTGCTAAAAGTTTTTCCAGATAATGTACCACAACAAAGATTACCACCAAGTATAAGAGCAGATGTTTCAAGAATGGAACAATTATCTGAAGAAGCAAGATTTTTAGCAACACATAAAATAAAAACATTTGAAGAATTAAGTAACTATCAAGATGATGTGAATTTTAAAATAAAAGAAATACTAGACCAAAGAGAAAGACTTTGGGCAAAAAGAAAGTTATCAAAAGATGGAAATGAAATGCACGAATATGCAGAGCAGATTTCATCTTTAAATGATAAATTAGTTAAATTAAGAAAGAGGGTGGAATTATGTGAAGATATTAAAACAAGAGTACCGAAGATAGATAATAATTTATCTGAATTAGATACACAAGAAGAAATGGAAAAAGAAACAAAAGATAGAAAAAAAGAGAAAAGAAAAAAAGGAAAGGAGTAAATGATATATGAGTGTTAATGGAGATGTATCAGAACAAGTAGTAAGATTAAGTTTAGAGGGATTTGAAATTTTGGCAAGACTAACTGGTAGTGGAGCAAAGAATGTTGCTGCAATGATTTATACTATTATGAAAGATAAAAAACAAACAAAAGGAAAAATTAGACTTAATAATATGTTAAAAACAGGAAAGCCTTTAAAAATTTTTACTGTAAGCAGAGAAGATTTAAAAACATTTGCAAGAGAGGCAAAAAATTATGGTATTTCATATTGTGCTTTAATCAATAGAAATAACAAAGACATTGATGGAATGGTAGATGTTATGGTTAAAGATGAAGATGCTTCAAGAATAAATAGAATTGTTGAAAGATTTAAACTAACAACAACAGATACAGCAAGAATGGATACAGTTATTACAAAATCTATTGAAGATAGAGAGGCAGAAAAAAGAGAAAAGGGGATTCCAGAAAAATCAAAGGAACAACAATTAGAAGATTTACTTTCTAAAAAGCCTATACAGACAGAAGAAACCTCAAAAGTAAATTTCAATATGGCAAAGACGGAAAAAGACCCTCTGTCAGAGCCTTCCTCAACGACTTCCAAAATGCAAGAAGGGGTATCTAAAGGAGCAAAGAAACCATCTGTAAAGAAAGAACTTGCAGAACTTAAAGTTGAAGCAAAGAGATTAGATGAACAAAAATCTAAAGAAAAGGTTAAAGTAAATATAGCACCTGTTCAAAATAATAAAAAAGCAAAATCAAAATCAAGTAGATAAGGAGGAGTGTTCAATGGAAGAAATGAGAACAATTAATTTAGATAAATATGATTATCGACTAATATTAAATGCATTAAATGAATTTAGAAATATAAAAATACAAGAAAATGTTGATATAGAAATCATAGATAAGTTAATGTCAAAATTATTAAAAGCCCCTGTAAATAAGAAGATGTTATCTTTAAATAGAACTGCAAAGGGAAAATTTACAAGCAATGAAGCAAGATGAAAAAAGAATAATGAGAGTGTTGTATGTAATAGGAATTATTCCAATTATTTGGATTGCTCTCCTTTTAGCTCCTTATACTAAAGGTGGACTTATAGAAATAATAAAAAATGGTAGTGCTGCATTAAATCAGCCATTTAAAATAGTTATTGTAGAGAATAGCATTAGAACTATTCTTATTTTTTTGATTATTTATATATTTTCAATCTTATTATATGAATCAACTAGAAAAAATTATAGGAGGAGAGAAGAAAATGGTTCAGCCAAATGGGGCGAGGCAAAGGAATTAAATAAAAAATACAAACAACCTAATAATTATAATAAATTGCTTACTAAAAATGTTTCTGTTGGATTAAATGGAAGAAAGCATAGAAGAAATGTTAATGTATTAGTTATTGGTGGTTCTGGTGCAGGAAAGACATTTAGTTATTGTAAGCCAAATGTAATGCAATGTGCAACATCGTATGTTATACTTGATCCAAAAGGAGAAATCGTTAGAGATACAGGTTATTTATTAGAAAAAGAACGGATATGAAATCAAAGTATTAGACTTAATAAATATGGAGAAATCACATTGTTATAATCCGTTTGTATATATAAAAACAGATAATGATGTTCAAAAATTAGTAACAAATCTTTTTAAATCAACAACACCAAAAGGAAGTAGTACAAACGACCCATTTTGGGATACTGCTGCAAGTATGTTACTTTTAGCTTTAATATTTTATTTGAAATATGAAGCACCAGAAGAAGAACAAAACTTTGTAATGGTAATGGAATTACTACGAGCAGGAGATGTTAAAGAAGATGATGACGAATATGTTAGTCCTCTTGATATGTTATTTAATAGATTAGAAACAAGAAATCCAGAGCATATTGCTTTAAAATATTATAGAGCATATCATTCAGGTTCAGCTAAAACATTAAAATCAATACAAGTAACTCTTGCTGCAAGACTTGAAAAATTTAATTTAGAGAGTATGGCACAACTTACACAAACAGATGAATTAGACTTGCCAAGTTTAGGAGAAAAGAAAGTTGCATTATTTGCAATTATTCCAGATAATGATACATCATTTAATTTTTTAGTTAGTGTTTTATATACACAACTTTTTCAACAATTATTTTATTTAGCAGATTATAAATATGGTGGCAGTTTACCAGTTCATGTACACTTTGTAATGGATGAATTTGCAAATGTAAGCCTACCAGATGACTTTGATAAGATATTATCAGTAATGAGGTCAAGAGAGGTATCTGTTTCTATAATATTGCAAAATTTAGCACAATTAAAAGCTTTATTTGAAAAGCAATGGGAGAGTATAGTTGGAAATTGTGATGAGTTTTTATATTTAGGTGGTAATGAACAAAGCACCCATAAGTATGTTAGTGAATTATTAGGAAAAGAAACAATAGATACAAATACTTATGGTAGGAGTTATGGTTCACATGGCAGTTATTCTACAAATGACCAAATCGCAGGTAGAGAACTATTGACACCAGATGAGGTAAGAATGCTAGATAATAATTATGCTTTACTTTTTATTAGAGGAGAAAGACCAGTAAAAGATTTCAAATTTAATTTAAAAGAACATTTTAATAGCATAAATACACCTATTGGAAATAAAGAAATAAAACCATATATACATGGAGGAACAGAAAATTCAATAGGTACAATATCATTTAATTTAGATGATATGGAAATTGATACAAAAGAAATTATAGATTTAGAAACAAATGAACTTGATGTTGAATTATTATCAAGTGAAGAAATCGAAAATATGTACAAAGAAGATACAAAAAATGATAATAGTATCTAAAAGACCAAAGTTATATCTAAAAATAAACTTTGGTCTTTTTTTGTACCCAAAAATAAAAATTAAGGAGGAGTTTTGATATGGAAAATAAGAAAAAAGGAAATTTTAAAGTATTTTTAAAGAAAACATTAAAAAGAGGAGCAATAATTATAGGTTATGTTATTGCATTAAATGTAGCACAACAAATTCACTCATTTGCAGCAGATGACCCAATAGCTATTGTTAATAATTTATCTAATTTTATATTTGGATTAATAAGAGCAGTTGGAATGATTATATTAGGATTTGGAATTGTTCAAGTAGGTATGAGTTTAAAATCTCATGATCCAACACAAAGAGCAAACGGAATAATGACTTTAGCAGGTGGAGTTGTAATTACATTTGCAAAAGAAATTTTAAATATTATTACAGGTGGATAAAGATTAAGGCAGTTTTATCTGCCTTAATAAATTAATTTTAGAATGGAGGTGCTAGATGTGAATTGGATTGTAGGAAATTTACAGAATGCATTAGATACATGGAATGGTAAATTATCAGAAATTTATATGTTAGTTACACAAAGTCCAGCAGATTTCAAAGGTGGAGCAATATGGAATATTATTTTAAATATAAATGGAGCTTTACAAGCAATAGGTTTAGCATTACTT
>JAGALD010000087.1 GCA_017625395.1 Bacilli bacterium
CCAATAGTTTCCTTAAATACTTCATAATTTTCTTCTTTAATAATAAATACTACTTTATTAAAACCAGCTCTAACAGCATCATATATTGAATAATCAATAATAAACTCACCATTAGGTCCAACAGGTTCAATCTGCTTTAAACCTCCAAATCTACTACCCATACCAGCAGCCATAATAACTAAAGTTAAATCTTTTCTCATTTTTCCTCCTAAATAATTATATATTAAACTTTACTAAGACTTTTGTGATTCTTCATAAGCTTTCTAATACCATGAGGGTGTTTAAAGGCAATTTCAATTAAACTTCCAGATATACTTAAAACTTTTCCTTGACCAAAAACTTCATGATATACAAAGTCTCCAACAGAATAATTTGCTTCTTCCTTGTAAAATTTATCTTCAATATTAATTTTTTCTTCCTTATGTTCAATTTCAGATACAGCGCCATCTAATAAATCTCTATTTATTTCATTTATAAATCTACTAGGTAAATTAGCACTGTCATGTCCAAACATCATTCTAGTTCTAGCGTTTACTATATAAAGTTTTTCTTTAGCTCTAGTAATTGCAACATAACAAAGACGTCTTTCTTCCTCTAGTTCATTTTCCATCATTAATGAATTCATATGTGGAAAAATTCCCTCTTCAAGTCCAATTATGAATACATAATCAAACTCCAACCCCTTAACAGAATGAACAGTCATAAGACTAACTCTATTTTTATCATCCTTATATTCATTAACATCAGAAACAAGACTTACTTCTAACAAGAAATCTTCAAGCGACACAATACCATCACGCTCTTCAAAAGTTCTAGTAACAGTTTTCAACTCTTCTAGATATTCAAGCCTAATATCAGATTCTAAAGTATTATCATCCTCATATTCTTTTTTTATTCCTGTTTCATCTAATATCTTATCAACTAATTCCGTAAGTGTCAAAGAATTAGAATATTCCTTAAATCTCTCAATAAGATTTTTAAACTCTAATTCTTTTCCACTGGAAATTGCATCATAAATAGAAACTCCTTGCTCATTAGACTTCTCTATTAAATTACTAATAGTCTTATTACCAATTCCTCTTTTAGGAGTATTAATCACTCTTAAAAGACTAATATTATCTTTAGAATTATAAATAAGACGAAGATATGCTAAAACATCCTTAATTTCTTTTCTAGAGTAAAATCCAATACCACCAACAATTCGATAAGGAATACTATTCTTTAAAAGCTCTTCTTCCATTACATGCGATTGGGCATTAGTCCTATAAAGAATAGCAATATTCTCATACTCTATTCCATTATTAATAAGCTTTTTAATCTCACGTGTTACATACTGAGCTTCATCAATACCATTAAATGCTCTATAATAAGTAATTTTTTCTCCAGTTCCTTTATTAGACCAAAGATTTTTCTCTTTTCTTTCTTTATTATTTTTTATAACATCATTTGCAGCATCTAAAATATTGGTAGTAGATCTATAATTTTGTTCAAGCTTAATAATAGCAGTATCTTTATAATCTTTTTCAAAATTTAAAATATTCCTATAATTAGCACCTCTGAAACTATAAATAGATTGGTCAACATCACCAACACAACAAATATTTTTATATTTAGCACTTATCATCTTAGAAAGAATATATTGAGCTTCATTAGTATCTTGATACTCATCAATTAAAACATACTGAAACCTTTCTTGATAACTTTGTAAAACTGATGGATGTTCTCTAAATAATTTAATTGGCAAAATTAACAAATCATCAAAATCAATAGAATTATTTTTCTTAAGAGTATCTTCATACTTTCTATAAACAAGTAATACTACTTTATCAAAATCACTTATTGCATACTTTTCATAATCATTAGGTCCCATCATTTCATTTTTACAACTACTAATCTTATTTCTTATAGCATTTGGATTAAATTCCTTAGGATCCATATCATTTTCTTTAAGAATTCTTTTTATAACTGCTAAAGAATCATCACTATCCATAATAACAAAATTTTTATCATATCCTAGATATTCATAATTTTCACGTAAAATTCTAACACCAAAAGAGTGAAAAGTTGACACTTGAGCAAGCTTTGCTTTATCACCAATCATCTTATAAAGTCTATCACTCATTTCACGAGCAGCTTTATTAGTAAAAGTAATAGCCAAAATATTATAAGGACTAATACCTATTTCTTCTATTAAATAAGCTATTTTAGTAGTTAATACCCTAGTCTTTCCACTACCTGCACCAGCAAGTATTAATAAAGGGCCCTCTGTCTGTAAAACAGCTTCTCGTTGTTCTTTATTTAAATCATCTATTTTCATATACATACACCTATTTAATTATATCAAAAAAAAGACTAACTATAAAGTCTCTTGTTTAGAATAATTAACAATCTCATACCACGTAACTGGATTAACAACACCACTAAGAGGAAGTCCAAAATCATTTTGAAGTTTTAAAATAGATTTTTCCATAATCTCATCAAAAACACCATTTACTCTTACGCCAGGAATATTGCCAAATCTTTTACATATCCTTAACAAAAACCTTTGCAATCTTTTTACATCTTCACCTGTCATTCCAAGTGCCAATACTCTTCCACCAAAAAACTCATCTTCAAATCTTATATATTCATTAGGAAGACTATCAATAGTCTTATCATAAACTTCTTTCATTTTCTCCCAAGTAACTGAATCAACTTCACCAGTACCAGGAAGCCCATACTTGTTTTGGAAATTAATAACCATCTCCCGAGTATTCTCATCAAATACCCCATTAATATGCAAAAGTGGCAAATCAGGATCAAAATATGAAATAACACCTAAATAGTAATGAAGAACCCTAACATATGCACCAGTATCAGAATATTTAAGTCTATCACCATATTTAATCAAAGCTTCATCTTCAGTTATACCTTCCGAATAAATGTCATTAAGCTTTTTTACAGCATTATAAATATATTTAATTTTATACCAAGTAGGTTGATCTACAATCCCTGTCGGATTTAAATTAAAAACTTCTTGAAATTTTCGAACTGCCGCTTCAGTATAAAAACCATACACTTCATTTTCACGAGGTATCTTAGGAATAGCCGGATAATTATCTGCAATTCTATTAAGCTCTCTTTGAATAATTCTAACCTTATCACCAGCTTCACCACTTTCGATTGGAAACCCCGGATACACTCCAATCAAATCACCTGTAGGAGCATTTTCAAAAATCCGAACATCATCACCATAATAATACTTAAGAATTTCCAAAGGAGTCTTTCCTTGTCTTGCTAACTCTACACTTCCCCATTGAGATAAACCATTACACTGTGTAATTCTTCCATCACAATAAAGTGCAAAAAGCGGTTGTATTTGACCTTCTCTATAAATATAATTATTAAATATTTCATCAACTTTTTTAGATATATTATCAAAGATTTCTCTATCTTCTATAAAAGTTTGATCATATTGAGGTAAAGAAGTAATATCAAAAGTAAAACCACGACTAGGATACCATTCATTATAAATTCTATTTAATGCAAAAGAAATTTGTGCCAATATATTAGCTTCAATTGCAGCATCAGGCCAAGTAGGATATATTTCACTAGATGCAACATTTTTTATATAATCAATAAAAGGAATACTAATAGCTCTTGCTGCCTCATTAGGAGCACCTAAATGAACTATTATTTCTTCGGGAATACTTGGATATATAACACTAATTTTGTTCACCTTCTATCAAACTCATTATTGGAATTCTTATCGGCTGAATAACCTTTAATTTATCAAAAATAGCAATTTCAAATTCTCTTTTAACATTAGATTTTGGATAAAATGCAACAAGATTATAATTAGTAAATACAATATCTTCAACAGAATTAACATCTAAAATACTTGGCTTAGCTGGTAAAACTATATTATCAATAATTCCACTAGTATCAGTAACACCAGAAAAAAACAACACATTTTTCCCATTTATATTTTTATATACTTCAATATTAAC
>JAGALD010000088.1 GCA_017625395.1 Bacilli bacterium
CTACCGACTGAGCTACAGAGCCATATGGCGGTTTCGACGGGGATTGAACCCGCGATCTTCTGCGTGACAGGCAGACGTGTTAACCACTGCACTACGAAACCATTTTGGTTGCGGGAGAAGGATTTGAACCTACGACCTTTGGGTTATGAGCCCAACGAGCTACCGAGCTGCTCCATCCCGCGATATAAAAATAAATGGCGGAGGAAAAGGGATTCGAACCCCTGCGCCGCTCTCACGACCTCCCGGTTTTCAAGACCGGTCCCTTCAACCAGACTTGGGTATTCCTCCAAATGTTTCTTTGGAAAACTCTTCCAAAAGCAACAAATTGATTATAACACTCATCGCAAATTAAAGTCAATATATAATTTGCAAATTATATAAAAAACAGACAAGGTCTGTTATTTTAAAATGGTGCCTAAGGCCGGACTTGAACCGGCACGAGCTTTAACACTCGCAGGATTTTAAGTCCTGTGCGTCTACCTATTCCGCCACTCAGGCATGTCTTAATTGCTAAGACTATTTGATTATATATCAATATTTCTTTTAAATCAAGACTTTTTTTTAATTTCTTTCAAAAAGATAACAAAAAATGATATAAAACCTATGCTAGACATGATAATTCCCTCTTTTAAAAGAGGTGCTTCATATTCAATTCTAACATTATAGTTACCTTTTTTTACCTTAACACCAATAAAACTGTTATCAACTTTTTCATAAGAATATTCATCATCATTTAGATAAATCTTAAATCCATCATCATATGGTATAGACATATACAAATACCCATCCTCTGTAACATTAATATTACCATTAATACTATCACCAAAAGATTTTTCTTTAGAGAAATTAAATTCATCTATCATTTGTTTTGTATTACTTATATCAGAATAATTAATCTTATACCAAGAAATATCCGAAATATTATAAACACCTGGTAACAATGTTATATCTAGCAAATTTATTCCATCATTACTAGATATAACATAATTAAATTCAGAATTTTTATTATGATATTTCCAACTTTTACAAGTTAAAACATTCTCAATACCATTTATTACAATAGATAAATCACCAGGACATTTCTTATTATTTTCAACATTGAATTTAATCATCAAGATATCATCATTATCTAAATCATTAACAGATAACTTAATATAATTATCTTTATCAGCTTCAATAATATAATTATCATCTTCTGATAATATATTTATTCCAAACTTATCTATAAGTTCATATTTCACATCTATTTTTACTAAATTACTTTCAAAATTACTACTCACATCATCAGAAACAATTATATTTTTTAAATCTGCTTCCATATTATAAGGAAAAGAAAGATTTTCATATGTCTTCTCACTCATTACATTAGAAGAAGCATAAATAATTGGCAGAACATCATTATTAATATAAAAATTATCATCCTGTTTTATATATCCAATTGGAGCATATTCATTTGCAATAAAATATTTATTAGCATTTTGTAAATTATAAAAAATATTCATACTGCTAGTAATTTTCCCAAAACTTCTTTCTGTTATTTCATTACCAGTATTATTATAAAAATAATCCTTATAATATTTATTTGAAGTAGAAGAATAAATGCTTCCAGAAAAATAATTAATATTTGGAACACTATTAATGTTTTGAAGTAAATAATTATAATTAGATATTCTATAAATATTAGGATCTTTCTTTAAAACAGAAGAAACCTCATCTACTAACATACTATTTTTAACAGCAGTATAACTATTTCTTTTATATAGTGTATCAACATCTAAAATAGAATTAACTGAAATACAAGCACTCGCAAAAAACGCTAAATAAATAAAAACATTCTTCTTTTTAAAGTAAATTCCACCAAATAATAAACAAAATACAAAAACAATCTCAGTAAAAAATAATGTTCTAATTGAAGAATCACCGCTAACAAAAAACAAAATCATTCCTAAAATAGCAGAAATAATTAAACTTTTTTTATTTTCAAGGTTTAAATATATTTTTATACCATTTGCAATAAGTAAAGATATAAGAGGAATAAAAGTAATAAATACTTTATTATCTACATACATAGTACCATTTAGTATATAAGCAAAAAAAGGAACAATAAGCATTATTAATAAAGAAATAGCTAATCCTTTTTCTACTTTCTTTCCACGAAAAACATTAATTAAAACTAATAAAAAAGCGAAAAAAGTAATTCCAGATGAATACGATGAATAAAATATTTTTTTTACATCTAACTGCGGATAAAACAAACTAATAAAATCCACCGCAACATTAGACTCACTTCTTCCTTTAACAATAACATAAAATGTTGGAAGAATAATAACAGATGCCATTAGTACACCTATTATTATAGGTAACAAGAACTTAAAACCATCCACAAAAAAATTTTTACAAGTCAATTTCTTTTCTTTACAATACGAATATATACCATATATTACAATAACAAATAAAGCACTTACACTAAAGAAATAATTAGTCATAACTATCAAAAATGAGCTAAGGATTAAAAGCCACTTTTTATTACTAGAAAAATACTTATCAACACCCATAAGTCCTAACAACAAAAAAGGAAAATAATTAGTAAACATGATATGTCTATGGCTATGAAACAATACAGGTGCAAATGTAATGAAGGAAATTGTAGTTAAAAAAGATATTTTACTATCATACTTTCCTAACAGCCATTTATACATTAAAACAGAACTAACAATAAGTCCAATAATAGATATTATTTGTATATAATCAACCATTTCAACAAACGGCAATAAGTAAGAAAACATAATTATTGGACTAAATAGTCCATAATAGGAAAAATAAAAAATATTTTGACCATTTCCTAAATTAAAAGCAAAATTAGGAATTAAATCTCCAGTACTATAAAAAAGCTTACGAAAATAATCAGGAATCGACCAATGCTGACAATCCCAATCAACCGTTGAACCATACAAATACTCAAAACAATTTGTAGTAATAACCACATATAAAAGTATAAATGCTATTATTACTAATATATGCATAACATTTTCTTTAACACTCTTCTTCATAATATCCCTTTGCTATCTCATTCTCATATAATTCCCAGTCTTCATATCTAAACATTTGATTAAATTTTTCTTTAATAAAATCTTGTGATTTATAAATTTCTATTAATTCATTTACTTTAATATCATACAAATCATTATCTATCTCACTAGGCAACACTTCCATAACAGCAATCGCTTTTTTAGTATAATATTTTCCAAAGAAAAACAACGGATTAGTAATATTCAATTCATTATAAATATTAGATACAATATTGTGAGATAAAATATGATGAATATGCCCATATTCTCCTTTTTCATTATGAGTAACGATCAAATCCCAATTTTTCATCAAAATAATTTTCTTCAAATCACCATATATTGATTCTTCTTCATGTTTCCAATTACTTCTAATTCCTAAAACTTTATCTGGGTAACCTAACATTATATATTGATCTTCAGTTTTTTCCATAACTTTTTTAAATTCTTTACTTCTAGTTTTGTTATTTCCACACGTAATACATACAACCAAATAATCATCTTCTAATAAATGCGCTCCACCCCACAAAGTTTCATCATCTGGATGAGCAACAATCATTAAATTTCTCGCTTTATTTAAATCAATAGAACTCCAATCCTTGCTAACATAATTAACTTCATAAATATAAAAAGATGACACTACTGCAATTAATATAAATAAAAAAACTGTAACAAAAGCTCTCTTCTGTCTCATTTTATCACCCACAACCTCTTTTAATTTTATCATAAAAACAGTATAACACAAAAAAAGATGCAACTGCATCTTTTCTAATACAAAATGGTGTCCCGTTGGAGATTCGAACTCCAGACCCTTTGATTAAAAGTCAAATGCTCTACCTACTGAGCTAACGGAACATAATTGGCTGCCTCGGCTAGATTCGAACTAGCGCATGCGAGAGTCAAAGTCTCGTGCCTTACCGCTTGGCTACGAGGCAATCTAGTGGTGGAGAGAGATGGATTCGAACCATCGAACCCGAAGGAACAGATTTACAGTCTGCCGCGTTTGGCCACTTCGCTACCTCTCCAAAAAATGGTGCCGAAACCAGGACTTGAACCCGGAACCTACTGATTACAAATCAGTTGCTCTACCAATTGAGCTATTTCGGCACTAAAATATGGTGGGCGATATAGGACTCGAACCTATGACCCCCTGCTTGTAAGGCAGGTGCTCTAACCAACTGAGCTAATCGCCCGAAAAACTAAACTTGTCATATGACAGTATTAAATATATCATCCCACAAATTATTTGTCAACACAAAATATCATTTTTTTTACTTTTTTATTTTTTTTCATCAAATTCGCTTATTTTATTCTTTATCCACATAGGTAAACTTTCCTTTAAAGTATCAAAACCATGTTCTGTTTCTACTATCTTAGTTCTTTTTTTCTTACCAATTCTATAATCAATATTCTTAATACTTAATTTAACTTGGTGATTTTTTTCATTTACAGACATTACCTTCATTTTTATTGTTTCACCAATATTAACATATTCGCTAACATTTCTAACAAAACCACTAGAAATTTCCGAAATATGTATTAACCCACTATAATACTCATCTAAATTAACGAAAATACCATACTTTTCTATTCCAGTTACATAACCAGTTACAATTTTATCTTTTTCATATTTAGTCATAATAACACCTTCATTGAAAATTATAACAGTATTTCATAAAATTAGCAAACTATACTTCTTTACTATAAACAAAATAAACGATATAATTATTTTGGTGATTAGATGAATATAGAAGAAAAAATAAAAAATGAAATTGATAAAATAAGACCTTTTTTACAAAGTGATGGTGGAAATATCGAATTTATAAAATTTGAAGATGGAATAGTATACGTAAAGCTTAGCGGTGCATGTAGTCACTGTTCAATGATTGACATCACTTTAAAAGAAGGTGTTGAAGAAATTCTAGTAAGCGAAATTCCAGAAGTAAAACAAGTAGTAAAAGTAGATTAATTATTAATCCAACTTATTTGAGGCAAATTAATTTGCCTCTTTTTTAATCCTTCAATTATAGAATAAACATATTTCTCATAAGAACATGATTTAAATATTATATTTTTCATTTTTTCTATATTTTCACAACCATCTTTTTTATACAAATCAAAAAAATATGTAGGAAACAATAATCGGCTAATAAATAAAATAGCATCATCATAATTAAAATTTATTTTCAATATATCATCAATTGAAACAACATCTCCATAAAAAAAACTCATTTTAATATATTCAGCAATCCCCCTAACTATAGGGCCAACAATAATATTAGTAGGATCATACAAGTCATATAAAGTATCTTCTTTATATATTCTCTTATAAGTAAATCCATAAGTAATCTTATTTTTATTCACATATCCATAATAAAAAATTGCATTTTCACCAAGACCAATAAAATAATCATAATATTCTCTCATAGGTAAATCAGACTCTTTACTAACAATATACGATTCAAACTTATCTATTTTGTATTTCCATAATTTATCGATATCTCTTAAATAACCATTATTAAAGTTAAGTAGTTGTGAAACATAAATAATATCTTGAATATTAACATTCCTATTTTCAATTACATTTATTTTCATAAGTATATATTTTTTACCATTATAATCAGTTACAACTTCATTATAAAAATTTAATATAATTCGATGAAATATATTGTAATAATATTTTTGTATTTCTTTTAAAAAATATATATTATTAGAATCAATATCTTTAAAGATATATTTAGAGTCATCAGTAATAATAATATAAAAATCATCTTTATATACAATTTTTTTTATAGCAATTCTATAAAAATATTCTATTATATTTTTCATCACATTACCTCATTTAATAATATGACAAAAAATAATTTAATTTTAAAAAAAAAAGCACATTTGTGCTTTTAATTATATAAACGAAAAAGGTCTTTCTAATTCGTCATTTTGATCAACACCAACATTTAACTCATCAAGTTGAGTTCTTAAAGACATAAGTATATCTCTAACATTAGCATCAGCATCTTTCATTTCCGAAGATAATTCTTTTTGAGAATTAGATCTTAATCTTCCTATTTGTGCAAAATTAAGTTTAATAGGCTTTGATGGTGCATCCATGTCAATATATCTAGGGACTAAATCAGTTATAACATATGGTTTATCTAACTCATTTACAACAGGTATATCTATTTTAGGTTCAACTGGATTTTCCATGCCAGTTTTTCCAAAAACATTGTTACCATCATTATAAAAACTACTATTATTTATAACAGGTCTATCATAATCAAGAGACATAGCATCACGAAGCATTCTAGCTTGTTCTTCTGCTCCATTTACTAAATCTGCTTGAACATTTCTTTCATATAGCGCTTTAGCTTGTTCTTCTGCACCATTTACTAAATCCGCTTGAATATTTCTTTCGTGTAACGCTCTAGCTTGTTCTTCTGCTCCATTTACTAAATCTGCTTGAACATTTCTTTCATATAACACTCTAGCTTGCTCTTCTGCTCCATTTACTAAATCTGCTTGAACATTTCTTTCGTGTAACGCTCTAGCTTGTTCTTCTGCTCCATTTACTAAATCCGCTTGAACATTTTTTTCGTGTAACGCTCTAGCTTGTTCCTCTGCTCCATTTACTAAATCTGCTTGAACATTTCTTTCGTGTAACACTCTAGCTTGTTCTTCTGCTCCATTTATTAAATCAGTTTGAACATTATCATCTAATACTTTTACTTGTTCAACTTCATTATCCACTAAATCAGCTTGAACATTTCTTTCATATAACGCTCTAGCTTGCTCTTCTGCTCCATTTACTAAATCCGCTTGAACATTTCTTTCATATAGCGCTTTAGCTTGCTCTTCTGCTCCATTTATTAAATCAGCTTGAACGTTTCTTTCGTATAGCACTTCTGCTTGTTCTCTAGCACCATCTAACAACACTTTATCATCAAAAGATGATACCAAAGAAGATTTCTCTACAGTCACTGCATCATCAGAATCTAAAATTTCAATAGCACCACTCATAGCAGCTCTTTTCTCATTATCAACTCTTTCAGCAGCACTTATTACTTCATGGGCTTCCGGTTTATTCATATCATATAATCTATTTTTCATCTGTAATTCCCACATAGTTTCTACAACTTGTGGATCAGAATAATATGCTTCAAGTTCTTCTGCTTTTATAGAATGTTCTTCAGGAGTAATTGGATCTCTATATCCTATAAGGTTATCAACCATTTGTTGGAACTCAGTAACACCAGGTTGCTTTTGTTCAAAGACTTTTTTTGTTTCAACATCAATACCAGTTATTTCTGAAAGCATTTGCAATAAAGAATTTTCTCTTTCTACTAATCCACTATTAAATGGAGTTGTTCCAGCAATCCCTTCACGAAGTCTTCTTATATCTGCAAGTTCATCACCAATTTGAGCTTTAACCTTTCGATCAGCTAATTCTTCACTAGTAATACCTCTTTGTTCAGGAATAACAAGTTCAACTTCCTCTTTTCTATCATTAACATTAGCAACAATTTGAAGAGATGTATCCTCAGTAGCAACACCATCAAAAATGCTATGCCAATTAGCAACTGGTTGAACAGGTACAGCTGTAGAATTTACAGATGCAACTGAAGAATTAACCTGACTTGGACTCGCAAGATTTTGTTGAGGTTCTTTTATCTTATCAGCTAATTTATAAAGACTAACATTTTTTCCAATTTTTCCATATATTTTAGAAAAATTTCCAGGAACCATTAACGCTTTTGGAATCATTCCTGAAACAGTAGAAGCTACAACTCCACTATCACTTTTTCTAAAAATAGAGCCATGACTCGAAAGTTCAACATTTAATCTAGTTATTTTAGGTACTACAACTTCAACACTAGAAGCTCTTGCAATTGTTTGATCATATCTAATCTTTGCAAGTTCTAAAGCTTTCTCTTTTTCAAGAGCTTGTTGAGCCTTTTCTTCCGCCATAACATCCGCTCTTACTTGTTGTTCTGCAGCTTCTGTTTCAGCAGAAATTATAGCTTGTCTTACTTCTTGATACTCATTATTAAATTTTTCTACTAAAACTTGAATATTACCGCTTTCAATATTTTCCTTAAGGGAATCACAAGTATCAGCAGTAAGTCTTAATCTTGAAGGAAACTGTCCACTTTCTTTTTCCACTTTAGGATTCTTTAATTCAGTAATAACACTTAATACTCCTACTACGTTGTTCATGTTTCCCCCTCCTTTCGTTAGTCCACATTTTTAGATAATTCTTTTAATACATTTTTAATTCTTGACCACTCATCTTCACTACTTACACTACCCAATTTAGGTTCTTCACCCTCAGTTCTATTTATAGATGCAACATATATAGTTACATTACCATTATCATCAGTTTCATTCTTTGTATATACCATATATTCAGTATTTGTATCTGTAAATTTAAAAGACAATAAAACTTCTACTTCATCAATTGAACCATCTTCAAGAACAATTGACATTATCTTTTTCTCATCCTCCATAAAAATCCTCCCTATCCTTCATATTAATATTTTATCACATTTGCAATACATTTCAACTCAAATATTTAATTTTTTATTTTTTTTATGACAAAATACTTACAGCTATACGCACAATATTCTTCAATATAACTTTTTAAATAGCTAAATTTATTAACTTTATTAGCTTTCTTACTATTATTATCATAAAAACCTTTTAGTCTTAATTTTCCATAAGAATAGTCTCCTAAAATATAATCATATGGATAAAAATAATCAGTCATAAGGCTTTCAATTTCATCTATAGATACTATTTTATTCTCATCTTCTAAAATCTCATATTCCATTTCATTTATTGTTATCTTTTTCATATTACCACCTTCAAATATTATAACATATAATATACCATTTATATATTTTTATTTAACCTGATACACATTAGACATTCTATCAAAACCATTTAAATAATATTCTGGAATTTTCCCATTAATAATATTTAATGATATTGGTATTTGATTTTCAATAATAATCTTTTTTGAAATAAAAGGCATTGTAACTTGTTCAGTTACTCTTATATCAATATACATTTCAATTAATGCATTATTAAGTCCATATTCTTTAACTTCAGTGGAAATATGAGACTCAAACTCACCAGTAAGAGATATCTTTATTGGTATTTTAGGCCCTAAATTAGAAAAAAAATAATTATTAGAAAAAATTCCAGTAGGTATTTCTAAAATAATTCCTTCCTTTGCTATATTAGTACTATTATTTGTTAGTATATTCTCTCTAATGTTTAATTCATTAATTTTTCCTAATTCTAGTTTATTAAAAACATCATAAACTTTATCAGTTACAGCATTCAATAAAGAATTAACAGACATGGTATCATAAATTATTGTTTTAATTTCACCATCATTACCGTAAACAACATCAAAAAGACCGTTTTCATTCATATCATATTCTTTGGTAGTATACGCAACATTTACAACATATTTTGTAATTTTGCTTGCTAACATAGAAGAATATTCAATAATATTTTCTTTTGTTTTACTATTTATAACTCCAATATAAGAAAAAGAAAATATAATTATAAACAAATTAGCAATTATAAAAATATTTCTTTTTTTCATAAATTCACCTATTAAAATATATGAAAAAAAGTTATCCTTAGATAACTTTAATTAAACATAATTCCAAAATGTTTCAAAATAAAATAAGAAACAATTGCCAAAACACCAATTAATAATAAAACTACAATAAAGATTTTTAATCCATTTCCACCTTTAACTTCTTCTTCCTCTTCTTCTTCATCATCAGAAAGCAAATCTTCCTTCGATAGTTCTAAAGTTTTTGTATAAAAAGAATTTTCCATTTCTTCATCATCATCTGTTTCACTATCACTACTTTTATGATTTGCATATAAAGTTCTAATTTCCTCTTCAGAAAGCTCACTTTCTAATTTAACATCTATTGTAGTAGCAAGTAATTCACTTAATAATTCTTTTTCTTCTTCATCCTTTATTTCATCTCTTAAAGTCTTTGAGGTAATTGTATCAATCAATTCTTTTAACTCTTCACTATCTTCTTCATCAAAATCCTTCTTATGAAGATATTTCTTATTCAAGGTAGATAAAACACTATATTCTTGATCATTTAGATTTCTTCTTTTCTCTAATTCATCAACATTTTTTCTATTTTTTTTAGCTTCTTCTAATACTTGATTTATATCGAAAGTCTTAGGTTTATATTCAACTTCAACTTTTTCTTTTTTTTCTTCACTGAAATCAGTTGCTAATATATCCTTATATTCTTTTATTTTATGATAATCCTCTCTATTAGGTGTCTTAACATTCAAAGACGATAAGTCTATATGTGTATTGGCTTCATAATTAGTAATATCTTCATAACCAATCTTACTATTCATCTCATCATATAAAAGTCTATTTTTCTCAACTCTACTATTTCTTTCAGGAGCTTTTTCAAAAGTATTATATTTATCGCTTCTTCTTTCCATAGCAATCACCTCTAATATGAGTTTATTTTAACATACATTTGTTTAAAACAAAACAGTTCAATACGAAGAAAATGTAAAAACATGTAAAAAGATAATTGTAAATAAATATATAATAATGTATAATGCATATTTGAAAGGAAGTATAATATTATGAAAGTTAAAGTTAATAAAAACGCATGTATTTGTTGTGGTGCATGTGCAGCAGTTTGTCCAGCGGTTTTCGAACTTGATGACGAAGAAGGAGTAGCAAAAGCAATTGTTGATAATGTTCCAGAAGATCAAAAAGATTATGTTATAGAAGCTTGTGAAGGTTGTCCTACATCAGCTATAGAAACAGAAGAATAAAAAAGTAGTATTCTTAATTGAATACTACTTATTTTTTTTATTTTGATTAGCAGTTAATCCATATAAAGTTGCAACTTCTTTTGGATTAAGCTTCCTATACTCTCCTGATTTAAGCCCTGTTAAATCTAAGAAAGCAACTCTTTCTCTTTTTAATTTTAAAACTTCATGATTTACTGCTTCGAACATTTTCTTTACTTGATGATTTTTTCCTTCATGAATAACAATTTCAACAATAGAAGTATCTGTTTGTTTATCAAATTTTCTAGTCTTTACTCTTGATCTACTTGTTTTAACTCCATCAATTATAACACCATTTTTTAACGTCATTAATTCTTTTGGATTTAAAATACCTTTTATCTTAGCAATATACACTTTATCTATTTCATTTTTAGGATGCATAAGTCTATTTGCAAGTTCACCATCATTAGTAAGAATTATAAGACCTGTAGTATCATAATCAAGTCTTCCAACAGGATAAATTCTCTTATCTTCTTCAATCAAATCAACAACAGTCTTTCTATCATGTTCATCCTTTGTAGAAGTAATAACACCCCTAGGTTTATTTAAAATATAATAAACTTTATCTTCTTTTGAAATTAATTCACCATTAACTTCTATTTTTGCTGTATCACTTACTTTAGTACCAAGTTCTAAAACAACTTCCCCATTTACTCTAACTTTACCAGCTAAAATTAACTCTTCTGCTTTTCTTCTAGACGCAATTCCACTATTTGCAATAACTTTTTGTAAACGTTCCATAAAATCACCTAGATGAATTATAACATTAAAATCATCCAAAAACAAATGAAACTAACATTATACTTACAATTAAACAAGTTAAATCAGTAAGTAAGCCTACCCAAAGAGAATATTTTATCTTTTTTATACCAATGCTACCAAAGTATAATGATAAAACATATATAGTAGTATCAGTAGCCCCTTGTACCGCCGATGCAACTCTTCCAATAAAAGAATCAGGACCATAAGTTTTTATCAAATCAACCATTACTGCAAAAGAAGCATTACCAGATATAGGCCTAACAATTGCCATAGGTAAAATCTCCCGAGGAACACCAATAGTTTTAAAAAAGGAGTCAAACATAGAAAAAAAACTATCCACAATTCCACTTTTTAGAAAGATATTAGTGGAAAAAAGCATTGCCACTAAATAAGGTAGAACTGAAATAGCAAGTTCTAATCCTTCCTTAGCTCCCACTATAAAACTATCATAAATCTTAACTTTCTTAAAAAAAGCATATAAAATTATCAAAAAGACAACCATCGGTATTAAAAAATTACCTATATTTAAAATTTTCATATTATTTTCCTTTTAATTTATAAAATATTCTATCAAGTACTAATGCTACAACAGTAGTAATAATAGTACCTAAAACCGTAACAGTAAGTACATCTGAAGGATTAGGAGCATTATACATACTTCTTATCGCTAATATATCAGTAGCAATAATTGTAACACCACTAGTATTTAAAACTAAAAAAGTAATCATACTTCGTGTTGCAGTATCTTTTTCTTTATTAAGCTCATTAAGAGACTTCATTGCTTTAAGTCCAAAAGGAGTTGAAGCATTATGTATTCCTAACATATTTATAGTAAGATTAGTAGCAATATAATCAAGAGATTCATGCCCTTTTGGTATATCTGGAAAAATTATTCTAAATAACGGTTGCATAAACTGTGAAATTTTCTTTAAAATCCCAGCATCTTTTGCAATATTCATTATCCCGCTCCAAATAACCATAAGCGGAAGCATAGACAAAAATATCTCAAAGATTTCTTTTGGATATTCAATTATCTCATTATTAATTACATCAACACTACCACTAAAAAAAGCAAATATTGTACCAAGTATTATAAACAAAGCCCATAACTTATTCATCATAAACCAAACAAATCCTTAAAAAAATCTATTAACTTATTAAATAAACTTACATTATTATCTCTAAAAGAATAAGACACATATATATTATCTTTATACAATTCTTCACCATTTAAAACAACAGATACCTCACCTACTTTATCATTATCTTTATAATTGTCTATTTTATATATATCAATAACTGTTTTAACTAGTTTTTTCTCTTTTTCAGTAAGTGGATAACTAAAACTATTATTTACATATATATCATCTTTATAAAAAAAATCATCGACCCTAAAATTATTCTTATCAACTAGCAAAATATTTTCATATTTCGAAAAAATATACTCATATAAACTCTCATGCGTTTCATACATATTGTCATCATTTAACGTTACAATAGTTAAATTTAAAGAATTTTTATTTGCAGTAGTAACTAATGTTCTTCCAGCTTTAGGTGTATAACCAGTCTTTCCACCAGATGCATAATCATATAAAGTCAAAAGCTTATTTCTATTATTCCAAATATAACTTTTTACATTAGTTGATACATTCCATTTTTTACTACTAGATATTTCGCAATATTCCATTAGAGTATTTGCATAACTAGAAAGAAGAGCCATATCATAAGCAGTAGAATAATTTTGAGTATCTTCATCTAGGCCATGACTATTTTTAAATACTGTATTTTTCATTCCTAAAGATAAAGCTTTATCATTCATCATCTTAACAAAGTTCTCTTCACTTCCACCAACATAATTAGCAATTGCCACAGCAGCATCATTACCACTTCGTAATAAAAGACCATATAAAAGATCTCTTAAAGTCATTTTTTCTCCAACTTCTATATAAATATTCGAGCCATACATCGGTAACACCTCTTCACCAATTGTTACAACGTCATCTAAATTCTTATTTTCTATAGCAACTACTGCCGTCATAATCTTAGTAATAGATGCTATAAGACGTTTTTCATCTTTATTCTTTGCATATAAAACCCTTCTACTGTTCATATCCATAACAACAGTAGATGAAGCAGTATCACTATATGAAAAAACATTCAAAGGAAAAAGAAAAAAAGAAAGAAAAAAGAACAGTACAACAATATTTTTTTTATTCATCATAGTCACCTATAAAAACTTATGATAAATAACAACTTTTTATAAATAGATTTCAAATAAAAAAACTGCAAAAGCAGTTTTAAAATCACATCATTACCAATAATGCATAATTTTTATTAAATAAATCATCTAAATAAAATTTATAATTATCACAATCACCATTATAACAAAAAGAATATGATGATGAATCATCTAAAACAAAATCCCATCCTTTCGCCTGATATAAAGAAACAAGATAATTAATATATTCATCTTTAAAATCATATTCAACAAGAATAGCACTATTACTAAGTGCATATGTAAGATTATCATCTGATAATTCACTAACACCATAAAAAGCATCTATAAAATTATAAGTTTTAAATTTACTATATGAAAAAAAACATAAACAAGAAACACAAACTATTACTAAAAAAATACTAACAAATATAAATATTTTTTTCATAAAATCACCACATATTAATTATATCATTATATATATAAAAGAAAAAAGAACTTTATCTTAACTAATTAAGAAAAAGCTCTATTGATTACTTAAAATTAAGCATTGCAGTAATTACACGTTTAACATCATTTTCATTAAATGGCTTTGCAAGAACATCAACAATTGGATAATCAAAAGCTTTTAACACAGTTTCTCTTGAATCATCTCCAGTTATTATAGATACAGGAATCTTAGCAAATAAATTATTATCTTTTAAATGTTCTAACACTTGAAAACCATTTACATTAGGCATATTTAAATCAAGTAACATTCCAACTAAATCATCATATTCAGTATTAATTATTTCAATTGCTTGACTACCATCTTCAGCAGTTAATACTTTATAATCATTATCAAACATCTTTTGAATTAAATTTCTAATAATATTAGAATCATCTACTACTAAAATTTTCTTTTTATCATCTGTCTCTAAATTAGTAACTACATTACTAGTCTCTTCCACATTATTATATAGCTTTACCACAGATAAAATTCTTGCAGCCTCACTCATAAGTTCATTATAATGCTCGTTTACATATGAAGAATTATTAGCTTTACTTTCCATTTCATGATTATATGAAAGTTCTGCTAATTTTACAAACCCCAAATATTTAGAATCACTTTTTAAAGAATGAACCAAGATAGCATAATTTTCCATATCGCCCATTTCTTTATACATTTTTATGTTAGCTAATTTAGAATCAACTTCATTTAAAAAGTCCCCTAGTGTTTCATTATACATATCCATATCACCAAGAAGTTCTAAGCTACCATTTACATTAATACCATTGTTAATTAAAACATTTATATCTTTCATAGTATTCCTCCTAAAATATATTTTACCATAAATCTACATTTTTTCATTTAAAAATTAAATAATTACATGATATTTACAAAAATTAATACAAAATTAAGTTATATACTTTTTCTTAAGTTTAATATATAATTAATTTAGTTAATAGGAGGTATAATGAAAAAAGTAGAAATAAAGTCATATAATATGGGTGAATCACTATTCAGTGCAATATTATTTTTTATACTAGGAATAATTCTATTCACTAATCCAAATGGTGTTGTAAAAATTGTAATATATATACTTGGTGGATTTTCTATATTAGCAGGAGTATTTAAATTATTAATATATTCAAAAACATCACAATATAATTCCAATCCAAAAGAAATTGTTAGTGGCGTTATATATATGTTAATAGGTATGGCTACAATAATATGTTCAATTATATTCTTTGATGCTATAGAAACAGTACTAAGACTAGGTGTTGCAATGTATCTTTTATATGTTGGACTAAATAGATTAACAAGTGCATTCAAAGAACCAAAAGCAAATAGAACAGTATATCTAATAAATGCATTTATAATCATTGCCGGTGGAATTGCACTAGCACTTATAAAAGGATTACCTTTCAAAATAGTTGGATTATTCATAATAGGATATTCAGTTATTGAAATAATAGGATTCTTTACTTGCAAAAAAAATAACAATACAACTGTCATAAAAGAAGCAATAGTTATAGAAGAAAAAACAACAAAAGAAGAACAAAAACTATTAAAATAAAAACATTCACATTAAAGTGAATGTTTTTTTATATCATACTTTGAATTTCCGAAAGTGGTATATTTGTAGTACTTTCTAACAACTCTTCAGCAAGTTCTTCACGACTTGTTAATCTTGTAACAATCTTAATCTTGTCATCTTCAATACTTTCAGCAACACCATTACTAAATAATATTAAAGTAGTATAATTTTTATCGTCTAAAACAGTAAATTCAAATTCATCTTTATTAAGTTGCCCCAATAAACTTATTTGTGCATTTTCAAATATATAAATAGGAATATCACCAAATCTTGAAACCACTGTCTTATCACCAGTTAATAAAGTACTTGAATATGAACTATTAAAACTATTAAGATTACCAATTTCCACATCAAATTCATTTAACTTTTCTTTATATAAAGATAAAAGTTTATCAAAATCTAAAAAAGCATCTTCCGCAAGAGACATAAACCACTCTTCTATCTTTTTAATAGCAGAATTAGTTTTTTCATTATCTAAAACATTATTAATTGTAACAATTAATCTAGCCTTATTACTTGAATGATTAAGTATCATTATAGGATTTAAAAAACTATGTGGTATTGGAAAAAAGTTTTTAATTTGTTGTTCTAAATTTTCAAGAATTTCTTTATCATAAACTCTTTTTGGAATTTTTTCTATATTTTCATTTTCTTCATTTTCGAGACTTTCTAATTTTTTTTGTAAGCTTGCAACTAATTCAGTTGCAGACTTTAATTCATCTTTTAATCTAGTAATTTCTTCTTTTTTTAATTCATTTTCCACTAAATCCAACTCCTCTATTCTATAATTTATTATACAGCATAAATCTTTACAACAAAATTAAAATAAATAAACATTTACAAACATTTACAAAAAACAAATATATATTTTCTATTTATCTTTTTTTTCTATATCATTTTTTTTATTCTTCTTTTCAAATTTTATTTTTTCAGATAGACCAATAACATTATCTACTGGAAGAGAAAAACATATACCTCTTCCTTCTTTTGAAAGCCCAACAGCATCAGTCATTTCTTGCATTACTTTTTTCTTATCTTTCTCTTCAGTTAATATAAGAACAACGTCCTTTTCTGGTTCTATAGTAATACCTAAAAACTTCTTTGCTTCTTTAGACCCTAAACCAATTCCATGAATAAGTGTTCCGCCAGCTGCCCCAACTCTCTTAGCAGCATCCATCGCTAATGTTGAATAACCTTCTAATACAATTAAAACAATTAATTCATATTCTTTTTCCTTACTCATAGCATATTCCTCCTCAGAAAATTTAACACCATTATATTGATTTGATAAATATCTAGTAGCACTAGTAATTCCAACAGTAAACGCAATACCCATACCAGGTTTATATAATTCTAACTTATTATGTAAATCATATAAAAGTTTAGTCTCCAACTTTTCAGGAATTACACTCAATATAATATTCTTTTTTATCTCATCTAATCCAAAATAATCCATAAGAGAACTAGATGCAGTACCTATACCATTAATTGAAACAGAATAAGTAATCTTATGCCTTTTATAAAGTCTCAATATTTTATCATCTTTTCCCTTATCCGTTATTGTTACTAATAACTTTGTTTTTATTATATCATCATTCATAAACCCTCCTAGTAATCAATAATTTCCTCATTATAAACTGGATCAGCATAAACAGCTTTAATCTTCATTTTATATATTAAACCAACTAATTGAACAGTTATTAAAGGAATCGTAGCAACCATTGCAATTAAACCAAATGCATCAGTTAAAATATTTCCGCCTAAACTTTCTGTAACACCAATTACAAAAGGTAACAAGAAAGTTGCAGTCATCGTACCAGATGCAACACCACCAGAATCAAATGCAAGAGCTGTAAATAAAGGCGGAACAAAGAAAGTCATAATAAGTGCAAATGCATACCCTGGTATTAAAAAATACCAAATAGAAATTCCAGTTAAAACTCTTACAATTGATAGTCCAACAGCAACACTAACACCAATTGACAAAGAAATATCCATTATTTTCTTCTTAATATTACCATTAGTAATTTCCTCTATTTGTTCAGTTAAAACAGTAACTGCTGGTTCACTAGAAACTATAAAATAACCTAAAATCATTCCAAGAGGAACAAGCAAATACTTAAAATTAGATAAAACATTACCAACCATATATCCCATTGGCATAAATCCAACATTAACACCAGTTAAAAATATAGATAAACCAATATATGTATAAATAAGTCCCTTAACAATTCTAAAAAAATCTTTCTTATCAAGTTTTAAAAATAAGAAATTATATATTAAAAATAAAATTGCAATTGGACTTAATGCCATAAATACTTCTTTTAAATAAATAGGAAAAGAATTTATATATAACCTTACAACATCCATTAAAGAAGAATTAATACCAGATACAACAATTTGGTTATAAGACGATGTAGGTTTATAAATAAGTCCTAAAATAAGAACTATTATAACAGGACCAACAGAACAAAAAGAAATCATTCCAAAAGTATCATCCTTCTTTTTGGAGTCATTTCTAACCGCAGAAAGACCTGCTCCAAGTGCAATTATAAAAGGAACGCTTAAAGGTCCAGTTGTAACTCCACCAGAATCAAAGGCTAAAGGAACAAACTCCTCTGGAACAAAAAAACCAATTATAAACGAAATAACACATAAAAAAATTAATATATATGAATAACTAAATTGAAAAAGCATTCTAAAAGTTGCAATAAGCAAAAATATTCCCACACCAATACCAACCGTACATATTAACACATCACTAGAAATAGATGGAACTTGGCTTGCCAAAACACTTAAATCAGGTTCAGCTACAGTAATAATAAAACCAATGATAAAGCTCATTATTAAAATAAAAGGAATATTTCTCTTATTTGTTAAATGTGTTCCTATTTTAGAACCAATTTCTATCATTGAAATATCTGCGCCAATATCAAAAAGACACATTCCAATCATTAAAAGAATTGCCCCTATCAAAAATGAAGGAACAAATCCTGCAAGACTTCCATTACCAAAGAAAACACTTATAATTAAAACAATAACTGTTATTGGGAGTATTGATTTAACCGAATCTTTAAATTTACTTAACATTAACTCTTTCAAAATTCATTACCCCTATCCTCAATATTTCTAAAAACATTATATCATAAAAAAAGAAAATACAAAAAAAGATTTGTACTTTCTAATAATTATATATACCATGAATTTTTTGCCTATCAATCTCTGTTATATCATCCATTTTCCAATTATCACCATCTTTTAATAAAGTAAGATCTAAAGTATATTTAACTCTTTCAGTACTTTTACTTATCATATCAATCTTAAAATCCATAAATGTTTCCATATCTTGAAGTCCCTCTTCATTTATAAACTCATCTGGATTATTTAACAAATGATCATCAGCTTCTAAAATAGGCTTATTATAATCATAAACTTCTATTTCCACTGTTACAACAGCAGTATCACCATCAACACTTTCTTCTTTAATGGTGTAAACTAAATCCTTATATTGCTTTTTCATAACAGTCTTATAATCTTCTTTTTGAGTATCAGTAAGAGTATAATTTTCATCAAGAGTATAATCCAGTTGACTAATTACATCATTATCTAAAGTTTGATACCTATTAAGAAACTCTTCTACACGTTTTGTAGGAGTATTCATTAAATTATTACACCCTACCATAAATATAAACGATATTAAAAATAATATTATTTTTTTCATAATTTCCTCCTATTAAGATTCTTTACAAAAAAAAGAAATATATACAAAAAAAAGAATTTTTTCAAATTCTTTTTACATTTTAATATTCACAGTTACCAGGAGTTCTTGGATAAGGAATAACATCACGAATATTTTCAACACCTGTTAAATAAATTAACAATCTTTCAAATCCCATTCCAAATCCAGAATGATAGCATCCACCAAATTTTCTTAGATTCAAATACCATTCCATACCTTCCATAGGCATATTTAACTCTTTCATTCTAGCAACTAATTTGTCATAATCCTCTTCTCTTTGAGAACCACCCATCAATTCACCAGCACCTGGTACTTCAAGGTCAACTGCAGCAACAGTTTTACCATCTGGATTTTGTTTCATGTAGAACGCTTTAATATCTTTTGGCCAATTAGTAATAAATACTGGACCATTAAAATATTCAGTAATATATTTTTCATGTTCTTTAGCAATATCTTCACCATATTCTGGAGTAAACTCCCATTTAACTTTAGCATCTTTAAGTATAGTAATAACTTCTTCATGAGTTATTCTAGTAAAGTTACTATTAACTAACTTAGTCAACTTTTCAATTAAACCTTTTTCAACAAATTTATCAAAGAATTCCATTTCACTTGGACAATTATCTAAAACATACTTAACAACATATTTAAGCATATCTTCCATAACATCCATGTCACCTGCTAAATCACAAAATGCCATTTCTGGTTCAATCATCCAAAATTCATTTGCATGTGTCTTAGTATTAGAGTTTTCTGCTCTAAAAGTTGGACCAAAAGTATAAGTTTTCTTAAATGCCATTGCAAAAGTTTCAGCTTCTAATTGACCTGATACAGTAAGTGAAGATTGTTTTCCAAAGAAATCTTTTGAATAATCAACATTACCACTTTTTGCAACACGTTCTAAATCAAGAGTAGTAACTTGAAACATTTCTCCAGCACCTTCACAATCACTTGCAGTAATTAATGGTGCATGAAAATATACATATCCCCTATCTTGAAAATATTTGTGTATTGCAGAAGCTGCAACACTTCTTACACGAAATACTGCCTGAAACAAGTTAACTCTTGGTCTAAGATAAGCTTGTTCTCTTAAAAATTCATTTGAATGTCTTTTAGGTTGCATAGGATAATCTTCTGGGCAATCCCCTTCCAACTTTATAGACTTAACTTGAACTTCAAATTCCTGCCCTGCTCCAGGTGACTCAATAACAGTACCAACTACTGTAATTGCACACCCAACACGATACTTTTGAATTTCTTCAAATTCTTCTAACTTATCATCATAAACAAGTTGTACATGTTTAAAACAAGTACCATCTGAAAAATCAATAAATCCAAATTCTTTTTGTTTTCTATGGTTTCTAATCCATCCTTGAAGAGTAACTTCTTTTCCCATATACTTGCATAACTTTTCATAAAGTTCTCTCACATCAATCATAAATACCTCCTAAAAATAAAAATACTAGTTCTCATCCCAGAAGGGACGAAAAACTAGCATTTCCGCGGTACCACCCAATTTATTACATAAAGTAATCACTTAATGCCATAACGGGGCTTACCGGCTTAGTCTACTAAATTTCTTTAAGCACTCACGAATGTTATTCATAATATATCTTTATTAGTTTTCACCAAACACTAACTCTCTACAAAAGAATCTATTACTACTTCTTTCGTTCATCGTTTTAATAAATTATAATCGAAAAAAATATTACTTGTCAACCTCAGTTTTATAATACTCTATTATAAATGTTTTATACCATTAAAAAGTAACTAATGTTTTCTTTATTGATTTTTGAAATTCTTCTTCTTTTTGAACATAAGATAAAACATCATCTTTATTATCTTGATACCAATCTAACATTAATGAACGAAAATTATCTAATTTCATTAATTCCTGTAAATCATTTCTATTATTAATTGGAGTAGTATCAACCAAATATGCACCTATTCTCTCTGGAATTGATAAACCTTCTAATGAGTCACTAGAGGAACCTGCTACTCTTTTTAATATACCATTTTGAACTTCTTCTTTTAATCTTTCCTCAAACCAATATGAAAACCTAACAGAAGGATTTTTCTTTTCTATTTCAAGACCATTAAAATAAGGAAGTAACATATCAGGTATATCTCTCCAAATATCAAGATTAATATAATCAAACTTACTTAAATCAGCATTTTCTAAAAAAGCAAGACCATCAGTATTAACAATAGATACCTTATCCTTATTAGGAAATTGTGGAAGTAATCTCTCATTAAATAAATCAATAATATCTTGATTGTTATCAATAATCATAACAGAATTAACATTTGATTTTTGTGAAAGCATATATGCTACATATCCAAGACCACATCCCAAAAGTAACACATTTCCACTTGCTCTTTTAATAAATTTCTCAAAAGAATTAATTTCAAAAGGCTCTACAGTCATCCATGTATTTAATGTATTTAAATCTGTTAAAATAGGTAAAAGCAAAGTATCTTTACAATAAAAATATCTTCTTTTTTGCCTAAATGTCTTATAATCTCTTGGAGACTCTTCATAAACAGAAACGGAATCATTTGGAATAATTCTATCACTACAAATCATTAATCCATTTTTACTTGCTTTAGGACACTTAATATTTTCTAAATATGAATTAGAAAACACTTCTCTTCTACTTACCTCTATTATATGAGTATTTAAAAATTTTGATAAATAATCTTTATTAATTCTAGATAACTTCAAAGAAGAAAGTTGTTTTCTTTTTTCATAAATTTCATAAGTTTCTGTATTAGAACAATCACTAGTTAATCTTAACCAATCAATATATTCTTCTTCAAACTGTAGCAATTCTCTAACTTCTTCTTTTAATCTTTTTACCTCTTCATTATTTGCTAACATAAACCCACCCCAAAATTGCAATATATTATATCAAGATTACATATTATTGTCAAAAAAAACATATAAGATAATCTTATATGTTAAATATTTAACTTAATGTATGGCTATCAGTTTTATCAAGTTTTAAAGCACTATTAGTAATATTTTCTAATTCTTGATATGAAAGACTTGTAAAGTCTCCAGTTTTAAATTTACTAACCTTTCTTACAGTTCCACTTTCATCATACATAGAAGGAACTTCAGTTGTTATTCCACGAGCACTAATATTTCCATCAGGTAAAATAGTTCCCTCATATTCAACACCAGCTATTCCAAATCTTGGTTCAACATTAACCGCTCTATGCTTATGAACCTGCATATTTACACCACGTTCTGGATAAGCATCATTATATTGAAAACTATATCTTGAATTATCTAAATTCATAGTACAATTATACATTTTTGACTCTTCTCCACTACTTAAATGGTAATCAACTGCTCTAGATACGCCCAAATTAGAGTCAAAAACTTGCATCTTTCCAGATAAAATTTTAACACCTGGGGCAATTTCATCAACACGATCAAAGGCCACAGTAACAAAATTTGTTGGACTAGTAACATCAAATTCACAAATATTAGTTAAACAATCAATTATTGATGTTTTAAATTGACTAGGATAATTTTCCATTTTACCAATAAGACTACTTGCAAAAGTTGGCACTTCTTCCTTAACAACTTCTAATGTATTTTCTTGATGAATATTTGCAACATCCTCTACATTAACAGACGGAACAACATTTTCATTCTCCACAACATCACTAACAGATTTATCAGTAGTACTTTCTAAATCATAAGAAAATTCATTATTTATTCTTTTAACCTCTTCATCAGTTAATCTTAACAAATCAATTTTATAATTTTTATAATCTTGAGGAGTCATTCCATTTAATTTATCAATAACACTTTGTAAATATTCAATATAACTATTATGAGTTTTACCTAAAACTTTTTCACTAGAATGAATTGTATTAGCACAATATGTTCTTATAACATCATAAGCATTATCGAAAGGAACTCTTCTATCACTCCTAATTTCTGCCTTACCTTCTGTACCTACCATCATATCAATTGTAATAGTTGAATAATCCGGTCCCATTCTATCACTTGGGTATGACTTTAAAGTACTAAGAAGCTCATTATATGCTGCTAAAGTTTCACTCTTATCACTATTCAAACCTTCTTCATCCATTTGTACATAATCAATAAAAGTTTTTTTACGAGTTTGAAAATTAGCCTCTAAAAGTGCTTTCTTATACTCCATATATTGGCTACTTTGAGAAAGTACTACATCATTTCTAGAAACATACTCATCCATCTTTTTTAGTACTTCGTCAGAATCAATAACTAACCCTGATTTAAAACTATCTCCAAATCTTTGTTTAATCGTTCCATAAATAATATTCCAACTATCATTAACAAAACTTGGCTCTAATTTTTTTCCTAATTCATTAACCAAATTAAGAGAATCCAACCATTCTTGATTTACATTTCCCATATTATCACTCCTACTATAATAATAAACTTATTTTATATTAAAATCAAGTAATATAAAAACATAAAAAGGAATTAAAAGTTAATTTAATTCCTTCAACTTATTTAAAATAATTTTGATAAAATTTGATCAACCATATCACTAATAAAATCAAAATCAATCAAATTAAACTCGAAATCATCACCCTTGTTTACTTCACAACATTTGTAAGTTTTACAAGTAGTATTTCCGTACACATATTTATCACATACCCAACGGCAACTGGTTCCACTAGAAGTTGAGCTGTAATGTTTACAGTTTCTAATTGTTGTACCATTTGCTTTATTGTTAGAGCATGTTGAATCATAAGTATATGTTCCATTCTTATAATATCCCTTATTATAAGTTTCACATCCACAACTTGCATCTCTTACACAAGTAGGAACAGAACACTGACTTTGATACATAGAACCAGTACCGCTTGTTGTATATCCATCTGGACATTTTGTACAGTTATCTGAGTTTCCATAATTTACTGTATGAGCAGCACTATAAGTCCCCTTTGGACAACTAGATTTAGATGAACCAGTTGGATAAGATAAATATTGACCAGCTGCTACATATACATAACAATCAGTTTGTTTTGTTGCACCTGCATTACTATCATATCCCGTTGGACATTTTGTAGAAACTTTACCGTTACAGTAAGAACCTGTAGGACATTTTTTACAAGATGTTCCAGAAACATATTCTCCTGCATTACATGTAACTTGAACATTACAACTAGTCATACCTTCACCACTTGTTGTTGTTCCTGCTGCACATGTTTTACAACTACTTGTATTTCCATAATTTACAATTGTATTGGAAATTGTATATGTTCCTTTTGGACAATTTGTAGCACTTGAATCTTTTGCATTTTTCAAATATTTTCCAGCATGTACAGTAATATAACATTGATTTTGTGATGTTGTACCAGCTGAACTTGTATATCCAGAAGGACAATTCTTACAACTACTTTGTCCTGTCTTATCTTGATATGTTCCTGCTGCACATGAGCTACAACTTGCTGCTCCACCTTTACTATAA
>JAGALD010000015.1 GCA_017625395.1 Bacilli bacterium
ATAAATGGTGTCCTGTGAGAGATTCGAACCCCCGACCGACGCCTTAGAAGGGCGTTGCTCTATCCAGCTGAGCTAACAGAACATGTATAACCCAAATACAAATAGGATTATACAACACTTTTTTTAATTATTCAATACCTTTTTTTAAAATTTCTTCATTATTTACCATAAAAACAACTTCATTAACGTCGTAATTAGCAAACACTGAATAACTAACAGTATATACAACTTCTTCTAAAATACTATCTTTTTCCATAAAAATACTATTATTAAAATTAAGTATCATAGTATCATTATTTATTTCATAATTAACTAATTTGATATTTTTATCAAGTAAAGTAATTAAATTAGATTCATAAATATAATTACTACTCAATTCATCTATTATTATTTTAATTTTATCTCTTTTATCATTTACATATTTTGTTATTGGAACATAATAATTTTGATTATCTATATTATCTATATAAAAAACTGTAACACTTGAAACATCATTAAAACTTTTTAACTCCACTCTTTTATTTATTCCATACTCTTTAGTAATTATATTAGGAATTAAAACAGGAAATAATCTTGATATATTCTCATCTTCTACCAATATAGATATTTCATCTATACCTTCAATATTTAAAATTGAAAATGAAATGGACTCAACCACCGTTTCTATATTGTCATGTCCTATATCTAAAAACTCTTTTGAAAAATTTAATTCTACTTTTTTTTCATTTAAAACAACATCTAATAATTTACAATCCTTAGGTATAACTTGCTCTAACCCATTAGGAATTGTAGCATCATTTGAAATAGTAAGTTTTTTTATTATTGATTTGATTGTATCAATTGTAGAATCATTCTTTATTTTAAAATCCACTTTTGTTAGTTGATCATTATTATTTAACAAATAAATACTTATTTCTTGAACATCAAGATAATGATATTCAATATTATTATTTTTTTTATCACTAGTAGGAATAAAATATATTGTTAAAAGTATAAACATTACAAAAGTAGTAACAAAAATTTTTCTTAGAGCCTTTCTTTTCAACATTCAAATCACCTAATAAATAATATGTTATTTCATAAAGATAATTCTTTTAATTTAATTAATTCTACTACCGCACTACTTCGACCTTTAACACCAAGTTTTTGCATAGTATTTGATATATGATTTCTAACTGTTTTCTCACTTATCGACAATTCACTAGCAATTTCTTTCGTTGTCTTATTTTGAACTAAAAGATTAAAAACAGATCTTTCTCTACTCGTTAATATACTTTTTATAAAAATCACTTCCTTCCAACAAAAAAACTTTCTCATAATATTTTATGAGAAATTATAGTGTTGTTGAAAGAAATTAAACATTATTTAAAATTAACTGTTACATAAACTTTTTCATTATATTCTTCTTGAATTGAACGCATAATATTATTTGCAAGCTTAACATCATGAACACTTGAGATAGCAACAACATTAATCTCATTATTATTAATTTCAATAAAACACTCTATATTAAACTTATTTTTAATTTTATCTTCTAATCTTTCTTCAGAACCCAATATTGTATTCAAATATGTTAACTTATCATAGGCTTCATTTTTTTCATCCATAGTGGCTTCCGAATTAGTTAAAACAGATTCAAGATTTTTCTTTAATGTTAATCTTTCTTCCTCTAAATCTACTCTAAGAGCAACTAAAATTTCATTTTCTTCTACTTCCATATTTACACTTTCCAAATTACTACTATTTATACTACTATCATTAACTTCACTTTTAAGTAATAATTCATTTGGCATAGTAACATAATATACACTTAAAACAAGTATTAATGAAAATAATGTTAAAAACCATAAACTCTGCTTGTTAATCATAAATCTTTCCTCTTTTCTAATATATTATATTTAATGATTATTAATTTATGAAAAAAAAGAAACTAATCTTTATTAGTTTCTCTTTTAGGTACTTTAACAAGTTTAGCAATATTATCAAGCATACCTTTTTTAGGACTTATTATATCTCTAAATCTTCCTTCATATTTAGAAATAATATCATAATCAGTTATCTTTGCAGCTTTAATATTTCTTAAAACATATTCAATATATTCTTGATTTAATGATTCTAGTCCGTTAGTACGAACAAATTCATCAGTCATAGCCATTTCACATAATGCTAAAGAAGTAGCAAGAGGATAATGTTTTGCAAGTGGTCTTTGAAATATTTCACTACAAATAGAATATTCTAAAGAATTCTTCAAACCATTTTCTTCAAGATATTTTTTTCTAATCATCCACATAGTTTGCAATTCAGATTCACAAAATTCAATAACACTCTCTTTATCTTCAACATAACCACAATTTCTTTCATTTTGCGAAAGTCCAAGTGACAAAAATTGCAATAAATCTAATTTTTCAGGCTGTTCACGATATTCATCCATTAAAGACATAACATTAAGTTTAAATGATTTGAACCTATCCGCATCATTTTCTCTAGTAGCACGTTTTGCAAAATAATAATCATGTTTTTTAACAGAAGTTTTAACTGGTCTATAACATTCTCCGAAAGGAATCATTCCATCACGACTTATTCCAGAAGCAATAAGTGCTATTCTAATGTTTTTAGAAACTTCTCTACCAACAGAATAAAAACTTAATGCATCAGAATCACACCTAATAATATCAAAAAGAACAATATCCTCTAAATATTTTCTAAAATTTGCAACCATTTTTTCGCTAATATTGTTCCCATACATAGCTATTGTCTGACAAGTAATATCATTTAAAATATCATTTATTTCGTTCATAAAATCACCTTTTTTTAATATATTCTACACATTAAATTAATTATGTCAATCATTTATTATCTTACTAGCAGCAACCATTATAGCAATTTTACCATATTCATAAGTAAGTGAACCTTGTTGGTATGCAATATAAGGTTCCCTTATCGGTCCATCACAAGATAATTCAATTGAGGAACCTTGTGTAAACGCTCCAGCTGCCATAATAACCTGATCAGTATACCCCGGCATATCCCAAGGAAGTGGAACTGCATTAGAATCAATTGGAGAAGCACTTTGAATTCCTTGACAGTATTTAATTAGTTTATCTTTATCATGGAAAATAATGTTTTGAACTATATCAGCACGCATATCTGAATATTTAGGTTCAACATCATATCCTAATTCTTCCATAACTCTACTTGTTAATATTGCAGTTTTTAAACTACTAGCAACAACACTAGGTGCAAAAAATAATCCTTGTAATAACATTTTATTAATACCAAGAGTTGGACCTACTTCTCTTCCTTCACCAGGAACAGTAAGTCTATCAGCAGCAAGCTCAACAAGTTCATGTTTTCCTGCAATATAAGCACCATTTGGAGCAATTCCCCCACCTAAGTTTTTAATAAGTGAACCAACAATTACAGATGCACCAACTGATAAAGGAGATAATTCTTCAACAAACTCACAATAGCAATTATCTATCATAATAATAACTTTTTTATCAATATTTCTAATAAACTCAATTACTTTTCTCAATTTTTCTATCGTAATACTCTTTCTAGTAGAATATCCTTTAGATCTTTGAATCTCAATTACTTTAATTTTTTTACTCTTTAACACTTTTTCAATTGAATCATAATCAAATTCATTATCAATTAAATCAATTTGCTCATATAACACACCAAAAGACTTTAAAGAACTAGGATTATCTACTATTCCAATTACTTCATCAAGAGTATCATAAGGCTTACCAGTAATACTTAACAAAACATCCCCTGGTCTAAGAAACGCAAATAACGCAACAGTTAAAGCATGTGATCCAGAAATAAATTGACTTCTAACTAATGCATCCTCTGCATCAAGAACTTCTGCAAAAACTTTTTCTATCGCATCACGCCCAATATCACTGTATCCATAACCTGTAGTAGAATTAAAATGAATTTCTGAAATATTATTGTTTCTAAAAGCATTTAAAACTTTTATGCTATTTTTTTCACAAAGTAAATCTACATTTCGAAGTTCATCTTTAATACTTTCTTCACATCTATTTACTAAATCCCTAACATTTTCATCTATCATAAGCTACCTCCATCTATTCTTATTACTTCACTATTTATATAATTTGCTTTTTCACTTGCTAAAAACAAAACTAAATTACATACATCTTCCATTTCAGAAAATCTATTAAGGAGAATTTTTTTACTTTCTTCTTCAATAAATTTACCATCAAGTTCATCATTAATTTTTTTTATTTTTTCAGTTTTAATCCATCCTGGTGCAATTGCATTAACATTAACAAAAGGTGCAAACTCTAATGCAAGATTATGTGTTAAATTAATAAGACCAGCTTTAGAAGCATCATATTCTAAAGTAATAGGATCCATCTTTGAAATAGCATTATTACTTGCAATATTAATTATTTTACCATGACCAATAGAAATCATCTTTTTACCAATATCTCTACTTATTAAAAATGGTGCAACTAAATTAACTTCTAAAGTATAAATAAAATCACTTTTTGTTTTTTGATAGAAATCTTTATCAATCTCTACTGCTGCATTATTAACCAAAACATCAACATAATCAATCTTTGATAACAAGCTATTTATATCATCTTCACAAGATAAGTCACACTTAAAAACATTAACTAAAACATTATATTTTTCTTCTAATTCTTTTTTTAAATTTAAAGCATCTATTTCACTATTATTATAAGTTAATAAAACATCATAATCTTCCTTAGCAAAACAAGCAGACAAACTCTTTCCAAGACCACTTGCTCCACCAGTAATTAAAACTTTCTTTCTCACACTAAATCACCGGCTATATTATAACAAAAATATTAACTTTTTACCACAAAAAAATATGCTTAACGCATATTTATATCAATAATTTTTATAGTAATTACCTAATTTCTTATAATTTTCTTCAGATAAATACACTTTAACCTTTATTAAATCACCATCTGAATTATATGTCCTAATAACCTTATTTTCTAAATCATTCATAAAAAATTCATATAGCTTTGAATAATCAACATCATGTACATACACCTGGTATGAAGGATAATATTTATCTTCATGAAAATAAGTACGATAACTAACGCCATCAATTGAAGTAATTTCAACTTTTACATTATCTAGAGAATTATCAATCTCATATTCAATCCTACCTGGTGCATAAAAAGCTAATTTTTCTTTCATTTCAACTTCTTCAATGACAGTCTTTTTTTCAAAATCATCATAATTATTTACGAGCTTATAACCAGTAAAACTAATAATAGCAAGTCCACTTCCAACACCAATCAAAACAATACTAGAAATAAAAACTATAAACATTCTTTTTAACTTTAATTTACTATTAAAAAGCATTCCCACTAACAACTTAACCATCAAATAAGATATAACAATAAGACCAACGCATATCAACGAAAGAAAAATAAATATATTACCATACACAACATGATAAAAAACAACAATACTAGCAGTAATTATCAAAATAAAAAACAAAAGAACTGGTACTAATAAAACCCCACAAAATACTTTTCCTAAACATTTAATAATCTTTCCAAGTAAACTTATAAAACTAAATGAAGAATGTTTAGGATCACGTATTATTATAACCTCTTTACCATGATTTTTCTCTATATCTATCTTTTCTTTTTCTATCGGTTTCTCTATTACTTTCTCCTTAACAAAAGAATCTTCAATAGTAACATAATAATCTAAATATCTTACTTTAAATAAATGAATAAATATTATCATTCCAAATATTATAATTCCAACCAAATAAATAGTAGATAAAATATTAGTTACTCTATACTGAATACTATAAGGAATAATTGACAATAAATTATAAGTAACTAAATTCAATATTAATAACAAAACAGTACCAATACCACAAAGTATCAACCCAATTGCAAACATTTCAAATAGACATTTAATTTTCTCCTTAAAACGCATAGAAGAAAACATATTTAATACTTTAGTTAAAAAAGATAAAAAATCGTTAAAGTACGTACTCAAAGTATTCTTTTTACTATCATCTAAGCCTTTTCCACTAACAATATCATCATCCATCAAATCTTCAAGTTTACAATCAAGAATCTTACACATTTGAATTATCTTATCCATATCAGGATGAGAAAGTCCAGACTCCCACTTAGATACCGCTTGCCTTGATACACCTAGTCTATCAGCTAATTGTTCTTGAGACAAATTATTATTCTTTCTTAACTTTGCTAGTTTATCACAAAATTTCATTTTCTCACCTCAAAACAAATTATAATATTTTTATAAAAGTAGCACTATCAACTTTTGCTATCATTTTGTAAACATTCAGTTGCATTTACTTATTTTTTAGTATTTAAATAATAATTTCTCTCTGAAATATTACTTGCAACTTCCTCTAATTCCATATCATCAACTTCACTAATAACGTCATCTATTTCATATAATAATTCAGAAACAGAATTAAACTTTTCATAATCAATACTATTTCTTTTTAAAACATCTATTTCCCTATTAGTAAGCACAACACCTTGCCTATTATATCCAATAAAGTTAGCATTAAAATCAATTTCACTTACTAACTTTTCAATATTATATTCACTACCCATAATCCACCTAAAACAAAAAAAAGCATATTACTATGCTCTTGATACATATTTACCATCTGCTGTTGAAACAAGGATTTTTTCTCCTTCTTCAATAAACATAGGTACTTTGATAACCATTCCTGTTTCTAATTCTGCATCTTTCATAGCAGTTGAAGTTGTATTACCTTTAACACCTGGTTCAGATTTAGTAATAACATATTCAATCTTATCTGGTAAAATCATACCTAATACTTCACCTTCATAGAAAGAAATAATAACTTCAAGATTTTCTTTTAAGAATTTATAATCTTCACCTAATTGATCTTGTTTTAATTCAACTTGATCATAAGTTTCCATATTCATAAAGTAATATACATCACCTTGTGAATATAAGAATTGCATATTTTGCTTTTCAATACGTGCAGTTTCTAACTTAACATTAGTATTATAAGTAGTTTCAACTGTAGTACCTGTTCTTAAATTCTTTAACTTAGTACGAACAAAAGCAGAACCTTTTCCAGGTTTAACATGTTGAAAATCAACTACTTGAAATAGATTGTTATCAATTTTAATAGTTAATCCATTTTTAATATCATTTACGTTTATCAAATGATTCACATCCAATCTTTATTATTTCTTTTCTTTATGAACTGTATGCTTTTGACAGCTATTACAATATTTGTTTAATTCAAGACGATCAGTTGTATTTTTAACATTTTTTTCAGTTACATAATTTTCTTCTTTACAACTTTGACATACAAGAATCTTTCCTTGTCTATTTCCTACTTTAGCCATTTAATAATCCCTCCTTGGTTTTCTATTGGTATTATATCAAAAATTTCTTATTTTGCAAAAGATTTTTTACTTATTAATACAAATATTTGAAAACACCTAATACCACGGAGATGATTATAACACATTTATCCATATATTTCAAAGAATTTATTTGAAATTAACTTAGTAATTCTTTTATTAGCATAACTTCTCCTATTTGCATTAGAAGAATCAACAAGATTTGGAAATGTAATTGCAATAGACATTTTTGGATTATCATATGGATAATAACCAACAAAAGAATTAGTTAATGTTGGTGTATCTATTACTCCATCATTGTCAGTATCTAAAAAAGATTCCGAAGTACCTGTCTTACCACATGGTAAATCAACATTCCCCATAAAACCTTTACCAAGACCATTTACCATAACTTCTCTAAAACCTTTTTGAATTCTCTCAATATACTTCTTATCTGCATTAACTACATTAATAACTTCTTTCTCCATGTTATACAAAAGAGTACCTAGTTTTTCTTTATTATCACTTTCATAAACTTCTTTTAATAAATGAGGTCTATATCTTATTCCTCCAGATGCAACAGTAGAAATATATTCTGATAACTGCATTGTAGTATACGTATCATACTGACCTATAACGTAATTAAGAAGCATATCAGAATCTGTCTTTCTACCAATATTACCAATTCCATCTACTGGTAAATCAATTTCACTTTTAACACCAAGACCAAACTCATTAAAAGTTTTTCTATACTTAAAAAAAGCTTCTTCTGTATCATAAAACTTACCATTATACCTATAATCAAATCCAGCAACCTTCATAGCCGTTTTAAACTGATATACATTGGAAGATAAACTAAGTGCCTTAATATCATCAATTTTTCCCAAAGTCTTCCAAGAACATTTCTTAGGTTTAGAATAAAGTTTTATACATTCGTCTTTCAAAACGTCACCAATTTTAATAGCAGACTCATTATATCCAACTATCATTGATGCACCTTTAACAACACTACCAGGCGTAAGAGGATTAGTTAAAACCCCAGGAGTAACATCATAAACAATATACTCACCATTTTTCTTTATTACCTGTTTTCCCGCCATTGCTAAAACCTCACCATTATTGGGATCCTTTATAACAACATAAGCATGATTAAACAAACTAGTAGAAGGTTCACTTTTAGTTTTTTTAATCTCCTCTTCCAAAATCTTTTCAATTTCTTGTTGTAGTTTTATATCAATAGTTAATACAATGTCTTTTCCTCTTTTACCATTAGAAACATTAACTATTTCTCCATCATTAATTCTATATGTACCTTTAACACCTCTTAATAATTCTTCATATTGTTTTTCAATATAACTAACCCCAACCATATCATTTAAAGAATAACCACGAGCTAAATAATAATTTTTATCTTCTTTAGAAATACTAGAAACATTTCCTAAAATAGATTTAAAGACATCTCCATATAGATATACACGTTCAAAATCATATTTAATATAAAAACCTTTTAAAGACTCTAAATTATCTGTAATAAGGGCAATCTCTTTATCCGTAACATCATCTTTTTTTATAGTCTTCTCCTCATAAGAATAACCATTATTCATAAGATAATATATATATGCAGTCTCTTTATCAATGGAAGAATATTCTTCAAAAAAAGATTCATCAATTCTACTTAATTTTAAATAATAAATATCAGCATTATTAAGCTTTCTATTATTATATTTCTCCCACTCTTCTGAATTAATTAAATCATTACTTATAGAAGAATTAATAACTAACCAATAATCTTTTAACATCCTAAGAGTTAGTCTTGAATAATTAACATCAATTAACTTAGCAACACTTCTAGCTATCTCAATTTCATCAACAGCACTAATATTATCCGGTTTTAAATAAGAAATTATAGGAATTTCTTTATTATCTACTAACAAATTATAATTTCTATCATAGATTCTTCCTCTTGGAGCACTTTTATACTCATAAACATCACTTGTCATCGCAGATAGTAACTTACTATAATAATTATGTTTAAATACAATAATATACCCAAGATAAATTAACAAAATAAAAAAACATAAATAAATTAACATACTAAAAAAATGAATTCTACTATCAACTACAGGTCTAATATTTTTATTTTTTTTATATTCTCTCATAATATCACAATATTATTTTGTGTAATAATTTAAAATTTATTAAATATATTTTAAATGGGTGAATAAATGGAAATTGTAATTAAAGAATTAGTTGACAAACTAAGTGAAAATGATATTAATAATTTTGCTAAAAAAGAAGGAATTAATTTAAAAGATGAAGAGTGCAAAATAATATATTTATACATAAAAAACTATTGGCAAACATTCTATAAAGGTGATCCAACAACATTATTTAGTGAACTAAAAGAAAAGCTAGAACCAACAACATATCAAAAAATAAATGAATTATATAATAAATATAAAAAGAAATAGAATTAACTTATTCTATTTCTTTTAATTTAGAATTAAATACTTTGTTTTTAATCATTTCAATTTCTTCTTTATATGGAGCTTTCTCACCTATCCAAGGAGTTTCTAAGATTTTTGGAATCCCCTCTAACTTTTCATTATAAATAATATTTATAAGTGTATCAAAACCAATCGAACCATATCCTAAGTTTTCATGTCTATCTTTTCTTGCACCTAAAACATTTTTACTATCATTTATATGAACACAATGAACATAATCAAGTCCAACAATAGAATCAAACTCCAAAAGCAATTTATCAAAATCACTTATGTCATAACCACTATCATTTAAATGACAAGTATCAAGACAAACCCCAATCTTTGATTTATCATCTATGCCATCAATAATTCTCTTAATCTCAAAAAAATTAGAACCTATCTCACTACCCTTACCCGCCATAGTCTCTAGCAAAATAATAACATTAGAATTAGACAAATTAACACGATTCAAAGCAAAAATAATATTCTCAATACCTTTATCTATACCAAGACCAACATGGCTTCCTGGATGAAGTACTAAATATTTAACACCTAGTTCTTCACACCTCTTAATCTCATCAATCAGAAATCTAATAGAAAAATCATATTTATCTTCACTATCATTAGCAAGATTAATTATGTAAGGAGCATGTACAATAACATTATCTAAAGAAATATCATTCTCTTTCATAATAGATACTGCTTCTTCAGTAATTTTACTATTTATTTTACTTCGAACTGTATTTTGCGGTGCACCAGTATAAAACATAAATGCATTACTTCCATATTCTAAAGATTGATTTAAGCTTCCAAGTAATTGATCCTTACTATTAAAACTAACATGACTACCAATTATTAACATATTATCACCTACATAAATTTTATTATACATAATAAAAAAAAACAATACGATTTCTCGTATTGTTTTTATTACAATAATTAAAGATTAAGCATTTTTACATTTATCAGCACCAGCAGCAATAACTACAATTTTAGTTATTTTTGTAGTATCATAACCAGCACCAGAGAATTTAGCATCAATCTTTAAATCAGTTCCAGCTTTACAGTTTGTTTCACCGTCAGCGCAAGAACCTGATAACATATATTTAGTGTTAGCAGTTAATGCATATGCAGCTTCTAAATCAGTTGCTGACATTTCACTACCATCAACTACTTTATCTCCACCAGCTTTAGCTAAAGCGCTTTGTTCAACAAAGTTAATTCCTTGATTTGAACCATCTTTTGCTGTGAAATAATAAGTATATCCACTACCATTGTATGTTACACCAACATAAGCATATTTCCATGTATCATTGAATGGTGAAGCTCCACCTTTTTCAAGTGGTGAACAAGATTTAGCTGTATCATGTCCAACTGGTACTAAATATAAAGTATCTGTATCAAAGAATTTTAAATCTTTTGCTTCATTTACTTTTGTCATAACAGCTTTAATGTATCCATCTGCTGTATCAACCATAGCACTCTTTCTTGAACTTGAGATATACTCAGTTACACTTGGAATAGCAATAATCATTAATACA
>JAGALD010000089.1 GCA_017625395.1 Bacilli bacterium
AATTCCTGCTTTATACTATCTAAATTGGCAGCAAGATCCACATTGTACATTTGTGCATGTGTTTTCTTCGCAGCATGAATAACTTGGTCTAAATGTATGTCTAAATACATGGTTATTCACAATTCTTGTTCTTATTGGGCAAACATGTGGTACCTCATGTAATATTGTTCTATTTACAACACGTTCTTGAACTGGTTCCATAATTGGTCCGCTTACTGTTCCCATCATTGGTTGACCGTTCATTATTCCCGTTTGATTATTAGACATACTAACTTCAATATCCATATTTATTTCATTATTGTCGCCAGTAAAGTTTTGAGTAAAATCATTTTGACCTGTAAAACCTGGATTATTAAACATGTTATTCCTCCTATCTAGTCTATAATATGAAATTAGACGGAAATAACCTATTTTAATTGCCTAATAATTATTATATTTAATCAAATTTTCTTTTCTTTTTTGAAATTATATTGGTAACAATTTGTATTATTAAAATAAATATTATTATGATTATGATATTAGTAATATATGGTTCTAATGTTTGGACGTTTATTACTTCTAATTCTTTAATAAATTCATTATTTTTTATAAACCAATATGATGGAAGAATATGTGCTATTTTTAAAACTGAATCAGGTAAAAATTGCATTGGTACAAAAGCACCACATAGAAAGCTTGATCCAAGTGCTATGATATTTACTACACTATTCAATGCTTCTTTATTATTTATTAAGTTTCCCATTAGAAATGCTATTTGGGTCGCACAAATCATAAAAACAAATGAATTTATTGCAAAAAGCAATCCATGAAGAGTAATCATTGAGCTACCAAGGAGAATTACACTTATTAACAAGTATAAAAGCCATAAAACAATTCCAAATATTGTTCCTGCTTTAAATAAATTACTATTATATTTCTTATAATTATAACTACTTACTACTGTTCTTTTCTTTATTTCTTTTGTTTTAAAACTATTTAAAACAGTACTTATTACAAAGACACATCCTGCTAATAAACTATAATTTGCAAAATTGTAAAAGAATGCCATTTTATCTAATTCAGTTGTATTTAATTTTGATTTAATAGTTACTTGAACACTACTTTCTAATTGCTTATTTATTTTGTTTATTATTAAATCTTCATTTTTTATATCTTCATAAACATTTGATATTTTTAAGTATCTTTCTAATAGCATTTTTCCATATTCTGCTTCTTTATCACCAGTTGATTTTATAACAATATCTTTTTTATCATTATTAATTATTCCATTTGAATAACCTTTTGGAATTTCAATTATTAAACTTACATCACGATAAAACAGTGCATCATTTATTTTTTCTTCATTATTTTCTAGTTCTTTTAAATTTGCATTTTCTTTTAAATAACTTTCCAAATTTTTTGATAGTTTGCTATTATCATTATCAATAACTAAGATATCTGGTTTACTTGCCATAAAGTTTGTAGAATTATCACTTGTTTGTAAATTAAATCCTGCAAATCCTACTAATAAAACTGTATATAGAACGATTGTCCATTTATATTCTTTCATTACTTTAAAGAAGTACTTAAATACTGTCATATTTTTGCCTCCTTAATTCAACTAATGAAACTAGAATCATTACTGTAGAAAATATTAATAAACTTATTATATTAAACCAATATCTTTCCATAGTTGGATAATAATATAGTGAATAAAGTCCATCAGTGATCATACTTGTTGGATTTATTAAATTTAATATTCTAAAGTTTTTATCTACTATATATTTCATAGTTATTCCCATCATTCCCGATAGAAAACTACAAATCATTGTTATTGATATTATTATTCCTACTTTAGTTGTTTCGTTTTTCTTAATTAATGTTGCTATTGCAATACCAAAGGTTAATCCTGCTAGACTTCCTATTAGTGCAATTAAGATAACTGGAAATATTTTATCTCCATAGTCCACTCCTATTACAAATATTGTGTATAAGAATAATAGGGCTACTCCAATTATTTCAACAATATATGAAGCAATTGTACTACTTAATAATAACTTACTTTTTTTAATTGGAGATACTGCTACTCTACTACCTTTTTTACTCATATTAGCTAACATATTATTAGTTGAAGTCATTCCAATTATTCCACCATAAAGGCATGTCATTGCAATTAATGTATAATACTCTATCATTGTGTAGCTTAAATTACTTGGAGAAGTATCATTTAATTTTATTTCTTCATTTATTTTATTTAGTACCCTCTGATATATTTCTTCATAATTTATTTGATTATTGCTAGCTATTTCATCATTAATTAAATCTTTAGAAACAGAATTTATTATCATAATTTCATCTACTACATATTTGAATATAGTCTCTTCAATACCATTTTTATTAATATTTATATTGATGTTATTTTCCTTTTTTTCTAGATATCCCACTATTTCTTTTTCTTCTAATAACTCTTTTGCTTTTTCTATATTTGTGTATTCAATATCAAAAATATCTTTTTCTAACTTTTGAAAAGTTGTTTTTAAGACTTCATCATTTTGATATTCTGTGTTATCTACTATAGCGATATTAAACTTATTTAATTGTTCATTTTTTTCTATATCACTAAATGCTAAATTAAAAAGTGTTGCCATTATAATTGGAAATGCAAATGTCCAAAAAATAAGGTTTTTATTTTTGAAAAGAAACATTAAGTTGTATTTTAAATTATGCCAAAACATTAGTCTCTTAACTCCTTTCCAGTTAATTCAAGGAATACGTCATTTAGAGTTGGTCTTTCAGAATATATTTTATTGTAATAAATTTCTTCTTTTTTTAAATAATCAAGTAATTTAGAAAAGTTATTTTTTCCTTTTCCATAAGTTATTACTAATTTTTCCCCTTCATATTCAACTGTTTTGACATTTGGTAATTTATAGATTTCTTCAATGTGTGATTCATTTAAGTCATTAATTTCTATTGTTACTTTTTCTTCTATTCCCGTTAATTCTTTTAATTCTTCTTTTGTTCCTTCAGCAATTACTTTTCCTTTATCAAGAATTATTATTCTGTCACAAATTAATTCAACTTCTTCCATATAGTGTGTTGTATATATTATAGTTGCTCCATCTTTTCTTAGCTTCTTTATTCCATCTAAAATATTATTTCTACTTTGTGGATCAACTGCTACTGTTGGTTCATCTAAGAATATTATTTCTGGTTTGTGTGCTATTCCACAGGCAATATTCAATCTTCTTAATAGACCACCAGATAATTGTTTAGGTTTGAAATTTAAAAATTCTTCTAATTTAACTAATTGTAGTGCATCTTTTACATATTTTTTTCTTTTTTCTTTATTTTCAATATATAATCCACAAAAATAATCTATATTTTCATATACTGTAAGTTCATCAAATACTGCTACTTCTTGAAATACTACTCCTATTTTTCTTTTTATTTCATATAAATCAGGTGTCATTTCTTTACCTAGTATTTCAATTTTTCCTTCATCAAAATTTAATAGTGATAAAAGACAATTTATTGTAGTTGATTTACCACTTCCATTTGGACCTAAAAGTCCTAAGATTTCATTTTCATAAACATCAAATGATAAACCATTTACAGCTTTTAATTCTTTATATTTTTTTGTTAGATTTTTTACTTCAATTACTTTTTTCATAAATATCTCCTTAGTAGAATTTTCATAGATATTATATCACAATTTATATGTATTAAAAAAAGAATCTAAAGTTGATTCTTCTTATTTTTTTAATATAGCATCAATAGGTTTCATCTTAGATATTTTTCTTATTGGAATAACTGATGATATTATTACTACTATAAATACCAGTAGGAATATTACCATAAATTGTCTTATGTCGATTATAAATGGTGTTAGTATTAACGATGTTTCGCTCATAATTATATTATTTAGTATGGATGATACAATTATCAATAATATTGATGTTATTATAGATGAGATGAATGCCATAACAAGTCCTTCCCACAAAAATATTTTTATTACATCTATACTTCTTGCTCCAAGAGATCTTAAAGTTCCTATTTCTTTTTTTCTATAAACAATACTTGTTACTATGAAGTTACTAATTAAAAAAATCGAAAATATTATTAAAATTATACTTGCATATCTTCCTATTGTTTTAAATAAATTTATTAAATTAACTAGTGATATAACTTCATTTGTGTATGTAGAAGTTGCAGATAATTCATCACTTATTTTAAATTCTTTAAAAATATTAATAAACGAATTTTCTTCTTTTATAGGTACTAAGTACCCTGTTTTATTTATTGGTGTTACCTTGTAATCTTTAAAGTCTTCTAGTGAATAATAATTGAAATAATCTTCACTTTCTAACTCATATCCAGTTAATCCTACTATTTTTATATTTTTATATTTTTTTGTTGGGTTATCTATATCATACTTTCTTCCAACATATACATTAAGTGTTATATCTTTTCCAATTATATTAAATTCACTTATATAATTTTCAAAAAATTCTTTTTCTAATTTTTCTTTTGGTTTATTTGGATTTTTCTCTATATAATTTTTTAGATTCTTATAATATTTATTATAATCAAATTCTTCAATTGCTTTTATATTTAATAGCATTTCTCCTTTATTTAGTGTATTTGTGTTTTCAAATGTTTCTCCATTGAAATATTCTATTTCTGAATTTAGAAATGATTGATTTATAGTATTTCCAAATTTATTTTCGTTATAGTCACTAATTTCTATTTTATAAAGATTTGAAAAATCAAAATATTCGATTGATTCTACTTCTAAATTTTCTAAAAAATCACTATTAACATATATTTTATTATAGATATTTTCAATTTTATTTGATAATTCATTATATATTAAACTTTCTTCTTTGTTTAATTTTTTGGCTTCTTTATTTTTTAATATTTCATATTTTTCTAGATTATAATCGATTATTCCTACAATTTTAACTTTACCTTTATTTCCAAAGTAAAATCTCTTATTAGAATTTATTAATTCTTCATATGATTTTGGCTTATATATTGACTCTTCAACAAATTCATTAATTTCTTTGTCATAGGACTCTATTCCATTTGCTATTATCATATCTGCTACATAACTTGATATTACTATTTCATTATTACTTTGTGGAGTTCTTCCTATTATTTTTTCTTTTGTTATATTTTCTATCGAGTCAGTTACTACAATATCCAAAGAATAGATTTGTCTTTCATATGAATTATTATAGTTATAAACAAAATTAATTTTTAAAGTATCGTAAAGATTTAAGTAACCAAATTGATTCTTTAACTTATATATTTCATAAATATTACTATTTACTTTTTCTTTTATTAAATTACTATCTTTTTCAGTTAAATTAATTTGATCTCTATTAAATGCATCTTGATCATTAAAATCATAGTATTTAAATTTTTCTATTTGGACAAATTCTTCATTATTTTCTTTTAATAATTTTGCATGAGCTTTTTCTACATTATAACTTGATAGTGTATCAGTTAAACTTAAAAATAATAGTGTGCAAACAGTTAAAAATATTGTACATATTAACTTTAATTTTTTATGTTTTAGACTTCCTAATCCTAACTTAAAACTTTCTTTTAATGGAAGTCTAGATTTTATTGTTTTATATTCTTTTTGTTCTGTTTTTTGAAGTTGTGTTTTACTAAAATCTTTTATTATTTCTCCATCTTTAATTTCTATTATTCTATCTGCATAAGTATTAGCCATTTCATTATCATGAGATACGATTACTACTAATTTTTCTTTACTTATTTCTTTTAAAAGAGTCATTACTTCTTTTCCTGTTATGCTATCTAAGTTTCCTGTTGGTTCATCTGCAAGAATTATTTTAGGATTTTTTATTAAGGCACGTGCTATAGCAACACGTTGTTTTTGACCACCAGACAGTTCATTAACTTTTCTTTGCTTTAATCCTTTTATTTCTAACTTTTCAAAAAGATTTTCTATTTCAGTTTTGTTTATTTCTTTTTGTTGTAATTTTAATGCAAGTGTTACGTTTTCGTAGACATTATACTCTTCCAATAAGTTAAATTCTTGAAAGATAAATCCAATGTATGTATTTCTGTAAGAGTCAAAATCTGCCTGAGTAAAGTCTTTACTACTTTTATCTAAAATAGTCATTTCTCCACTATCATATTTATCTAGTCCACCTATTACATTCAATAGAGTACTTTTTCCGCTTCCACTTTTCCCTAATATAAATACCATTCCTTTGTTATTTAAAGTTAATGAAATATTATTAAGGGCTAATGTATCTTTCCCCTTTTTTGATTTGTATGATTTATATATATTTTTTAATTCAATCATAAAAAAATCTCCTTTCTGCAAAAAGTATATACAGACTGGAGATTTTTTACTATCAATTATTAGTTGCATATAGCAATTATTGGTTGCTATTTGTTAGTTGCCCTATTTTTTGTATTTTTTTCAATAGGATTAACATGTATTACAGTTAAATAAATTTCATCTAATTTTTTATCTATTTCCTTTTCTAATCTATTTGCTATTTCATGGCTTTCGAATGTAGAT
>JAGALD010000090.1 GCA_017625395.1 Bacilli bacterium
AAAAGTTATAATAGAAAATATAAATAAAGATTTAAATGAATGTAGAGTACTATTTATACCAAATCAAAAAGCAACATATGAAAAAATTCATTCTGATAAATATTATAATAGATTAATTGAAAAAGGTTTTGCTAGAAAAAACATTTATATTTTTGATGAAAGTGAAACAGAAAAATTTAGAAATTTAGATATAGATATTATTTATATTAGTGGTGGAAATACATTTGCTACATTAGATAAAATAAGAAAAGCAAATTTTGCGGAAGATATTAAAAAATATATAGAAAAAGGTGTAACATATATAGGTGGTTCTTGTGGAGCACATATAGTTACAAAAAATATAGAACATTTATTAGAATTAGACGATAATTATATAGGAATGAAAGACTATGATGCATTAGGAATATTCGATGGCGTAATAATACCTCATTGCAAGTCTAAAGATTATAATCCTGACTTAAGAGAAGATGTCTATAATAAGCTATTAGAAGATAAGAAATATAATGTATATAAATTAACAAATGATGAATCGTTAATTGTTACAGAAACTGGTATAGTAAAGTCATAGTGTAAATAGATATTATAATCTACATAGTTATGATATAATATTGCTGGAGGAAAATTAGTATGAAAGAAAATATAAATGTAAAAGATTCGGATATACTCGGTTATATGGATAATGATTTATTATCTATTTTTACATATAAAAATATTGTGACTATAAATGACGTTTTTAATTGTACTAAACTACTTAGTAACCCTAAACCAACATCTCATACAGAGGAATTTTATCAAGGATTTAGAGATTTAGTTTTATATAGATATTATGGAATTCCAAAAGATAATAGCAGATATTTAAATAGTAGAATTATCTTTGGTGATGATGGTCGTCCAATAACAGTTGAAGGAGAGGAAATACATATGTGTTCTATACTTCATCGCTTAGGACTAAATGGCTGGGACGATCAAACAGTAAGATGGTTCGCAAAAATAAATCATTATCAGGAAATGGAATATGTTGATTTAGAAAAAGTTTTTAATGATATGCTAACTTGTGACTCATTAACACATAATCCCAATAGAAAAGTAGTACAAACGTTAGTTAGAAGAATAGGCTTAATATTAGAGTCAAATAATAAAGCAAAAGAACAAAATATTAACAAAGGTCCATCAAGATAAGAAAAAACAAAAAAAGTAGGTGATAACAATGACAATTGAAGATAAAATTTATCAAGTAATAAAAGAAAGATGCGAAAAACCATCAAATGCATATGGTATAGGTGCTTGGGATCATCACATAAAAATAGTATATGAACTTGCCAAACAATATGCTAGTGATTACGAGGCAGAAGAAGAAATAGTGGCACTAGCTGCACTTTTACATGATATTGCAAGTGTAACAGATGCCAGTTACACAGAAGAGCATCATATTATAGGTGCTGAAATTGCTGAAGAAATATTAAGACAAGAAAACTATCCAGAAGAAAGTATCGCCTTAATTAAAAAATGTATTTTAAACCATAGAGGAAGTAGATTGGTAGATAAAACTTCTAATGAAGAAATTTGTGTTGCAGATTGTGACGCTATGGCACATTTTTATAGTATTCCATCACTTTTAAGTATGGTATATAGAGAAAAGAATTTATCAATTGATGATGGAAGCCAGTTCGTTATGGCAAAATTAGATAGAAGTTATAACAAAATGTCTGAAAAAGGAAAAAGACTTGTTAAAGTACAATACGAATCAGCAAAAAATATTTTAAAATAATAATGAAAATTGTAAAAAGTACTTATATATTTAGTGCTTTTTATTTTCTTTGAATTTTGTATTACATAGCAATTATTTTTGGATAAAAATACAATGTGATATAATATATGCAAAGATAGAAAGAAATTTATAGATGTAAACTATAAGTTGCAAATGATAAAAAAATAAAATGCAACTACAAGTTGATAGTTTTTTAGCTACATTTTTTATAGAATGTGAAAAGAAAGGAGAAAGTAGTCTAATGAAATTTGGAGAAAAATTATATAATTTAAGAAAAAATGCAAATATGAGTCAAGAAACACTTGCAGAAAAACTCGATGTATCAAGGCAAAGTATATCAAAATGGGAAAATGGGAATGCATATCCTGAAATGAATAGGATAATAGAACTTTGTAAAATTTTTCGTTGTAATATTAATGAATTAATAAATGAAAATATTATAGATTTTGATTCATTAGACGAAGAAGTGAAAATGAATGTAGTTAAATTTAATAAGGAAAAACAAGCTAAGTTAAAACTAACTAGCAAGATAATATCTGTATTATCGAAGGTAATATCATATGTTGCTTTAATAGCAAGTATTGGGGTGGCAATATTGACTTTCTTTACGCCAATGATTATTAATAACACGAAGGTTTTAAATGGTAAGATACAAATATATGGAAATGAGTTTTCCAGCAACCAAACAGCACAACTAATTGAAATAATAAATGATAATTCAAATACTCAATTAATTATATATTCAATAATTATTTGTGTATGTTTAATTGTTACAATCATGTTACTTTTCTTTGCGTTTAAATATTTATCTAAGTTGTTTGACAACATTAATAAAGATAACACACCATTTACTTTGGATAATTTAAATTTAATAAAAAAGATAACTTATTTATTAATTGGATATTCAATATTTCCTGAAATATCAGGTTATTTATATCAATTTATAACAAAGATTGATATGGGAATTGAAATTGAAGGATTTAAGTTTGTATTTATATTGATTATGATATGCATTTATTATGTGTTTGATTATGGTCATCAAATACAACTAGATTCAAAAGGGATTATATATGGAAAAGAAAGTTAATAAGAAAGAATTTGCAAAAAGCATAAAAGAACAAACTAATTATAATGATGAAAAGTGCATGATGATAGTAAATATTATAGAAGATAATTTTTTACTTTTAACAAATAATAAAGACAAAATAATATCAGAATTAATTGAAAAACTAAGTGTTTCATTTGAAGAAGCAAATAATATTTATAATATTTCAATAACTATTATAAAATCAGAGATAAAAAGAAAAATTTTGCATCCATTTAGAAATCAAAATTAATCTTAATAAGCTTAATGTTAGTGAAAACAATCGATAAAAAAAGAACTATTTTATAGTTCTTTTTTTATATATGTGATAAAATGAAATTAATGTATATAAGGTGTAATTCTTATATATCCAAAAGGAGATAAATATGAGAAAATTAGAAAACAGAATTGCCATTATTACAGGGGCTGCAAGCGGTATGGGTAAAGCTACTGCTAAAAAAATGGCTGAATATGGTGCAAAAGTAAATATCATAGACTTTTCACCTGAAGTAATGACATATGCTTTAGAATTAAGAAACGAAGGATATGAAGCAACAGGATATCAAGCTGATGTACGTGATGGAGAAAAATTAAAAGAAATTTATAAAGAAGTATTTGAAAAATATGGAAAAATTGATGCGGTTGTAAATGCAGCAGGTGTAGCAGTATTTTCTGATTTCACCGATGATAAAACAGACACAGAAGCTCATAGAGAAATTGATATTAACTATTTTGGAGTATGGAATTCATGTCGCGCAGCTGCTCCATATATGAAAGAAGCAAAATATGGTAAAATTGTAAACTTCTCATCAGTAACAGGTGTTATGGTGTGTGATCCAGGTTCATCTGCATATGCTGCTACAAAGGGTGCGGTAATGGCTTTCACAAAAGCTTTAGCGTCAGAACTAGCTTCAAGTAATATTACAGTAAATGCAATTCTACCAGGAGTAATTGATACACCGATGATTAGAAAAGTATATGAAGGAGTAGAAGGTGGAGTTGATGCCGCGTTAACTAAAGCTGCTAAAGCTATTCCTATGGGACGTTTAGGAAATCCAGAAGAAGTTGCAGAAGTTGCCTGTTTCTTAACTTCAAATGAATCAAGTTATGTAACTGGACATGGTCTAGTAATTGATGGTGGAAGTACACTACCAGAATCATTCGTTTAAAATATAAAAATTTTTAAAAATAATAAATTCCATGTTAAAGAGTAGAGAGATTCTACTCTTTTATATTATAATATTGAAAAATAATATGTATAATAAATTAAAATTTATTAAATTCAACTAACAGTATGTGTAATTATTAATAATTTTAATATAAATTTAATTTATGGAAGGAGAAAAAGTTTATGGACTTATCGAAAATTGGTAGTTTTATCGCTGAATGTAGAAAAAATAAAAAAATAACACAAGAACAACTAGCAGATAAATTATGTATTACAAATAGAGCTGTAAGTAAATGGGAAAGAGGTCTATCATTACCAGATGCAAGTATAATGTTAGAATTATGTGCAATACTAGATATTAGTGTCAATGAACTTTTGAATGGTGAAAAGATTGATATGAAAGATTATAAAGAAAAAAATGAAACTTTACTATTAGAATTAGCAAAACAAGAAGAATTAAAGAACAAACAACTTATGACATCTATGTGGACAATATTAATTACTAATGCAATATTTTATTTTGGAATTTTACTTTTATCAGTTAATTTATTGGAAGAAGGAATCTTACTTGGTACAATAATTTGTGTTTCAACAATAATATTTGTAATAGCTGGATTTATTGCATTAAAGTTTGAAGTGGAAGCTGGTTACTA
>JAGALD010000091.1 GCA_017625395.1 Bacilli bacterium
GGATATATCGGATATCCTTCGGTATGGTTAAGTGAATTCTTAACAGATCAGAAGCCAAATGTAGAAATAAAATAGGTGATTTTATGAAAAAAAGTAAGAAAAAGAAAAAAATTTATTTTAAAAAGTGGGCTAGGATTGCTTTAATATTTTTATTGTCTTTTACAGCTGTCTTTGCAATTTTATTGATTGTAAATGGAGTATTTCCTAAAGATAATTCAACACCTTTGTATACATATAATATGGAAAGAAAAGTTGACTATAAAGTATATCTTCATAAGAATTCATTTTATGAAGAAGAGTATATTGGAATGGGAAAACAATATACTACTGAACTTATAGATTATGTTGATATTGATTTCGATTATGTATATACTGGGTCTAAACTATCTGATATTGTTTACGATTATGATATTAAAGCAGAAATCATTGGGGAATACGAAAGCACTAAAGATGAAAATAAAGAACTTTGGACAAAAAAATATACATTATTGGAAAATAAGCCTAAAGAAGCAAATAATACTACAACTTTTAATATAAAAGAAAATCTAAAAATTGATTATAGTAAATATAATGAGATAGTAAATCAATTTAAAAAAGAGTTTAAACTTGCTATTGATGCTTATTTAAAAATAAGACTTAATATTAATTATTCTGGTAAAATAGAAGGTTATGAGGAACTTGTTCGTGGGGATGATTTTTTAGAAATTTATATTCCACTTTCTAAATCAACAATTAATATTGATACTAATTATGATGAAAATAATAGTAAGACAATTATTCCTACATTATCTAATGATAAGAATAAAGAATCACTTTATTTTGGTATAATCTTGTTAATATCTGATATGGTATTAGTAATACTTACATATGATAAAATTTTTATTAATAAGAAAACAATGTATTTGAAAAAATTAGAAAGATTGTTAAAAGATTATAGTGAAATAATTGTTGAGTCATCAACTATGTTAAATTATGATGAGTTAGATGTGTTAGAAATAAAGAATTTTGATGATATGGTTGATTTAGAAGAAGAATTAAAATCACCAATTATTCTTTATGAATATATTAAAGATAAGGAATCGTGGTTTATCGTATTAAAAGGAAATTATGCATATAGATATATATTAAGTGCAGATGATTTTGAATAAGAGAATATTTTCTCTTATTTTTTTGTCTTTCAATATATGTTATAATTTTATTGTTTAAGGAGGATATATGAGAAGTGTTGGAACTGTTGTTAGAGGAATAAGAACACCTATAATAAGGGAAAATGATGATTTAGCATCAATTGTTGTTAATTCGTTAATGGATGCTAAAGAGAGTGAAGGGTTTGAATTTAGAGATAGGGATGTTGTTGCAATTACTGAAGCAGTAGTTGGAATAAGTGAAGGTAATTATGTTACTGTTGATGATATTGCAAAGGATATGCAAAATAAATTTCCTTCGAAAAATATTGGAGTTGTTTTTCCAATATTGAGTCGTAATAGATTTTCGATGATTCTTAAAGGTATTGCAAGAGGCATGGATAAGATTACGATGTTACTTAGTTTTCCGTCGGATGAAGTAGGTAATGGTATACTTTATGAAGATGTTTTAGATAATAGTAAGTATTCTCTTAGCAGTATTATAAGTGAAAGTGAATATAATGAAGTTTTTGGTGAATTTCTTCATCCTTTTACAGGGATAAATATGGTTCAATTTTATCGTGAACTAGTTAAGAGTGAAAATTGCGATATTGAATTTGTTTTTGCAAATGATCCTAAAGTTATTTTAAATTATACAAAAGATGTTTTAAATTGTGATATTCATACTAGGTATAGAACAAAAAAAATTATTAAGGATGCTGGTGCAGAGAATGTGTATGGTTTATTTGAAATTATTAATGAACCAGTTGGAAACAGTGGATTTAATCCAAATTATGGCTTGTTAGGTTCTAATAAAGCTACTGAAGAAAGATTAAAGCTTTTTCCTAAAACTGGGGAGAATCTTGTAGTTGAAATTCAAAAAAGATTAAAGGAATTAACTGAAAAGAATATTGAAGTAATGGTCTATGGTGATGGTGCATTTAAAGATCCTGTTGGTCATATTTGGGAACTTGCTGATCCTGTTGTATCTCCTGCGTATACGAGTGGTCTTGTTGGTACACCAAACGAAATTAAGCTAAAATATATTTCTGATAATAAATTTTCTGATTTAAAAGGTGAAGAATTAAAAACTGCAATTAAAGAAGAAATAAGAAGAAAAGAAGATAACTTAAAGGGGAATATGTTATCACAGGGAACAACACCTAGAAGAATTACTGATTTACTTGGTTCTCTTTGTGATTTAACTAGTGGTAGTGGAGATAAAGGGACTCCTGTTGTATTTATTCAAGGATATTTTGATAATCTTGCAGATGATTAGGAATTGTTTGTTTTGTTTTTGAATATACTATTATTGAAATTGATAAAATAATTGTTAAATTTGTAAAAAAATGTATTTATCTGTTTAAACAAATAAAAAATAAAATTAAAATTTGACAAAACGTTTATTTTATGCTATAATACTAACACATCTTGAAAATAGGGGTTTCAAGAGTGACGATTATTTAATAATAATAGTGGGGGTTGAATACTATGAAACAAAATTATATTTTTGAATATCAAAATGAGAATGACTTTAGAAAAAAGGAAAGAACTGTTAGAAAGTACAATATGTTTGCTTATAAGAAATTGACTTTCGAATATTATCCAGAAATTAGAAATGGTAATTTCTTAGGTGAGTTAGTATCTGTATCTAAAAAAGATAATACTAAATCATATGAATTAAAATTACCTACAGCTAAGTTATTTGCTAAAGTTCATGGTGAAATAAGATTACATTATACTGTATATGAAGATAATAAAATAGTTCTTCTTACAAATATTACACCAGAAGGAATTCTTGATGAAGGTCATCGTGCTGAATTATCAACTTATAAAGGTGTAATGATTTCTAAAAGTAATCCTGAAAAGGATATGTTCAAAGTAAATCTTTTAAATATGTTACAAAAATAGAACCAAATATGGTTCTTTTTTTTGGTTTAATATTTATCTTGAAAACTATATTTAAAAAAGTTATAATTTTATTAAGGTATGGTGATAATATGAAAAATAAAAATGGTTTTACATTAGTTGAGTTATTAGCAGTAATAGTTATATTAGGTGTTATTATAACTATTGCAATTCCAAATGTTGTATCTACGTTAGAGAAAAACAAAAAAGAAACGTTTCTTGAAGATGCAGAAAAAATGATAAGTTCTGCGGAATATAAAATAAGAAGTGATACTAAAATCGAATATCCAAATGATTATAGTATAACTATTCTAACTTTGAAGACAATAAATAGTAGTGAGATTGAAGAATCTCCATATGACACGATATATTCTGAAGAAAAATCTTTTGTTGCAATAGTAAAGAATAAAGAAGCAGGAGAGGAAGATGCTGAATATTTATATTATGCTCACTTAGTTTCTTGCTCTGATGCAAAGTGTGAAAATTTAGATGCTAACTCTGTTGAAGGAAATGTTGGTATTAATTTGGCATTACATGAGGATTTGACTTCATCAGGTAAGTATAATCTTGTTGTTAAAGGAAAAAGTGTAAATAGAGATTTAATAAAGGATCAAGTAAAAATTAGGGAATTATTAAAGAAAGATAATATAAATGTTTATTAATTAAGAAAGAATATTGACTGTCGATTTTTGATGTGTTATGATTTATCTATAATATAGAGAGGAGAAAAAGAATGAAGAAGTTGAACAAAAAAGGGTTTACATTGATCGAACTTTTAGCAGTTATCATTATCTTAGGTGTATTAATGATCATTGCTATTCCAAGTGTAACTGAGTATATCTCAAGTTCAAGAAAGAGTGCTATGGTTGATACAGCAGATGGATACATTAAAGCTGTTATGACAAAAGTAAATGAAGCAAAAGATTTAAAATTCTTTGATACAAATACTTTATATTTAGTACCAGTTGGACATGAAGATGGAAAAAGTTGTTCACCACTTGAAAAAGGTGGAGCTTCACCATTCCATGATGAATGGAAATATGCTTACGTTGGTGTAACATATAATGGTAGTGGCTATACTTATTACTTCATGGCTAAAGATGGTTCAAATCAAGGTATTAAAATGATTGAACAAAGCGCTTTAGCTAAAAAAGGTGGAGATGTTGTTGTATCTGGAATGGGAAACTTATTAGATACTTACTATTCTGCAGAAGCAAATGCATCTTACATTACAAGTAATTGTACTGATGCAGCTGTTTGTACTGGTACTGCTGTTGATGACGCAGTTATCACATCAGAAACTCTTACTGAAACAGCATCTAAGCTTGGAGTTACTCGTGTAGTAGTAGTTTCAGCTAAAGGTTGCGCATATTCAGGATAGTTTATGTGTTTAAACAATACGATTTATCGTATTGTTTTTTTGTAAATTAAATGTCTAGTGTTAAATTTGTTAAAAGGTGATTGATAACTTTATAATCTTATGATATGATTTATTTATAATATAGAGAGGAGAAAAAGAATGAAAAAGTTGAACAAAAAAGGGTTTACATTGATCGAACTTTTAGCAGTTATCATTATCTTAGGTGTATTAATGATTATTGCTATTCCAAGTGTAACTGAGTATATCTCAAGTTCAAGAAAGAGTGCTATGGTTGATACAGCAGATGGATACATTAAAGCTGTTATGACAAAAGTA
>JAGALD010000092.1 GCA_017625395.1 Bacilli bacterium
GAAATAAATGCAAAATTACTATTATTTGATTTTACATCTTTTAACGAATGTCCATTTACACAAATATATCCTTCATAATTTTCTTTAGCAACAAATCCACCAGGATTAGTACAAAAAGTCCTAATCTCATCTCCATAAGTATCAGTCTTAATAAAAATTGTAGGATCATATATTACAGAAGTAATATCTTCTAATATTTCACGTCTTACTTCAACTCTAACACCAATTTCAATACTTTGAGAAACATATGGAATATCATACTTATCTGCAAGTTCTTGAATCCATTTAGCACCAGTTCTTCCAGGTGCAACTATAACATAACGAGAAGATATACTTTTTTCTTTTTTTCCTTCGTTATAAGTTATTTTATATATTCCATCACTTTCTAAAATATCAGTAACATCAGTATGCTCAAATAAAGTAACACCTTTATTTTCTAAATAATCACTAAATTCTTTTATATAAGTTGGAAGCTTATCACTACCAAGATGTTTTTGTTTTATAAGAAGTAAATTTGCTCCAACTTTAGCAATTGATTCTTTTATCTTTTTAGCATCATCCATATTTGTAGGATAAACCTTACTATCCATTCCAAACTTATTAAAAATCTTTTCAGTGTCATCAATTAAATCATAAGCTTCTTGCTGTCCCATATACTTAAACAAATCAGATTTACCAAGTTTAGGAATAAAATTAAGTTTTCCATCAGAAAAAGTTCCAGCACCACCATATCCTGATAAGATTCCACAAGGATTACAATTAACACAAGAGCTTTTATTCTTATTCATTGGACAAACTCTTCTTTCTGCTTTAAGCCCTCTATCAAGAATAGCAACCTTTAATTTTTTATTATTTTCTAATAATTCATAAGCTGCAAAAAGTCCAGCTGGCCCTGCACCTACTATTACTACATCATACATATTATCACCTACTTAATTATCACATAATAATTTTATCATACAATATAAAAAAAATGCATTAAAATGCATTTTTATTTAACTACAATATTTACAATTTTTCCTTGAATTACAATAACTTTAACAATCTCCATATCTTTTGTGTGCTTAATAACATTTTCTTCATTTAAGGCTTTATTCCTAATAACTTCTTCAGTATCATTGATATTTACTTTTATAGTAGCTCTAACTTTACCATTAACTTGAACAGCAATCTCTTTATCTTCTTCGATCAATTTAGCTTCATCATATACTGGCCAACTACTAGAATATATTGGACTATTTCCAATTATTTCATTTAACTCTTCAGTTATATGAGGAGCACATGGATATAAAAGTGTTAAAAGTGTTGTATATTCTTTTTTAGTTATTTCTTGCTTTTCACCAAAAGAATTTACTAATTTCATAAGTTCTGCAATAGCAGTATTAAACTTCATTGCTTCATAATCATCAGATACTTTCTTAATTGTTTTATGAATAGCATTTTCCATTTCAACTGAATATCTATCCTTATCCACAACTTTATCTTTCAAAGCATAAACTTTATCTAAGAAACGACTAACTCCCTTAATTGAATTATCGTTCCATGGAGCTTCTAATCCATAGTCACCCATAAAAAGCACATAAGTTCTTAAAGTATCAGCACCATATTCATCAACTGTATCATTAGGATTAATAACATTACCACGAGACTTACTCATTTTTTCACCGTCAGGTCCTAAAACTAATCCTTGAGCAGTTCTCTTTAAATATGGTTCATCAGTTGGAACAACACCTATATCATATAAAAATTTATACCAAAATCTTGAATAAATTACGTGTCTTGTAACGTGTTCCATTCCACCATTATACCAGTCTACACCCATCCAATAATTTAGTTTTTCAAAGCTTGCTAATTCATCATCATTATTTGGATCAATATATCTTAAGAAATACCAAGATGACCCTGCCCATTGTGGCATTGTATCAGTTTCTCTTTTTGCAGCTTTTCCACATTTTGGACATTTACAATTTACAAAACTTTCAATTTTTGCAAGTGGACTTTCACCATCAGTTCCAGGTTCAAAATTATCAACATTAGGAAGTCTTAAAGGAAGTTCATCATAAGGAACTGCAACATCTCCACAATGTTCACAATGAATTATAGGAATTGGTTCTCCCCAATATCTTTGTCTATTAAATGCCCAATCTTGCATCTTATATTGAACAGCTTTTTCCCCAACACCTTTTTCTTTTAATACTTCAATTATTTTTTCAATTGCAGAAGTCTTATCTAAATTATCTAATTCTTCTGAATTAATATGAATACCATCACCTGTCATTGCACCAGGATTTAAAAGATATTTATAGACCATTGAATATAATACATTATCTTTAATTTCTTTTTCTAATTTAGATTTTTCAATCCAAGAAACATTTTCTTTTTCTTCTTGCGTTGTATCAGAATCAAGTTCTAATAATATTGGAGTAACATTCATGTCTTTATATCTAAACATAAATCCTTCTCTTGATATAGAAAGATTTAATAATCCAGTTTTTTCAAATACATCACTTTCAATATCTTCAAGATTATCTTTATCACTAGTAACTAAAGACTTATCATTTAACAATAAATATTTATCATTTTCTCTATCATAAATAACTATAATAGAAACATCTTTTACTTCTAAAGAACTGTCAATTGCTTCTTCCAATACTTGTACTACAGGTATATCAAACTTTTTAGCAAAGTCATAATCTCTATCATCATGAGCAGGAACTGCCATAATAGCACCAGTACCATATCCCATCATTACATAATCAGATATATATATAGGAATTTCTTCATTGTTAACAGGGTTTATTGCAGTAAATCCAGAAATCTTAACACCAGTTTTATCTTTAACTAATTGAGTTCTTTCGAATGCTGTTTTCTTACTAGCTTGTTCTCTATAAGAAATTATTTCATCCATATTATTAATTTTATCTTTATGTTTATCTATTAAAGGATGTTCTGGTGCCATAACCATAAATGTAACACCATATAGCGTATCTGGTCTAGTAGTGTAAACCTTTAGCTTTTCATCAATCTCTTTTACTTTAAAGTTTACATATGCACCAGTTGACTTACCTATCCAATTTTGTTGTTGTAATTTAATATTTGGTAAATAATCAACTTTTTCTAACCCCTCAAGTAATTTATCAGCATATTCAGTAATTCTTAAATACCAAACATCTTTTTGTTTTTGTACAATGTCACTATGGCAAATATCACATTTTCCACCTTGGCTATCTTCATTTGACAATACAACTTTACAACTTGGACAATAATTAACTAATGTCTTATCACGAAAAGCAAGACCATGTTCAAACATTTTTAAAAATATCCATTGAGTCCATTTATAGTATTTCTCATCAGTTGTATCAACTACTCTATCCCAATCAAAAGAAAATCCAACTTTCTTTAATTGACTAGTAAAATTACTAATATTATTATCAGTAACAATTCTAGGATGTGTATTAGTCTTTATTGCATAGTTTTCAGTTGGAAGACCAAATGCATCAAACCCCATAGGAAATAATACATTATATCCTTCAAGTCTTCTTTTTCTTGAAATTACTTCAAGCCCAGAATACGCCTTGATATGCCCAACATGCATACCAGCACCACTTGGATAAGGAAATTCAACTAATCCATAAAACTTCTTTTTACTGAAATCATCAGTTGCAGAAAATGCATGATTATCTTCCCAAATTTTTTGCCATTTTTTTTCTATATCTTTAAAATTATACATTTTTAACCAATCCTTTCTTTTTAAAATAATTACCTGCTATCTTTATACTTAACAAATATATAGGAAATATAAGTATACTTGCTATTAATACTTGCCAAACAACTTTATCAAACACCAAAAGTACAAAAAGTGAAATAATTGCTATATCAATTCCAAGTATTACACCAATAAGATTTAAAATACCACGGAGATTAACTTTTTCTAAGTCAATATTATATTTTTTAATAAAATATTTTGCTTCTACAGGCAACGCCATATAATCATCAAGCTTATCACCATTTTTATTGTTTTTATTACTTTTATTCTTCTTAACATGTCCATATTTATCAAACCTTAAAACAGATATAAAATAATAAGCAAGATAAACAATAACTATAGTAATAAACATATCAATCATAAATTCACCTCCAAAAAAAAATACCCATCCAATAAGGACGAATATTTCGCGGTACCACCTTAATTCATAGAAAAACTCTATGCACTCTTTCTTTTAACGCAAGTATACGTTTTACCTATATAAAGGACAAGTTCATATCTACATATTACTAATTTACACCAACCATTAGTTCTCTATAAATACATAAAATATTACTACTCCCTTTGGCAAATATGAGTATATTATATTAGATTTCTTCTACATATTCAAGTAATTTTAAAAACAATTTTATAAAAGATTTATCTAAATTATAACGTTTTAATTTTCTAACCTTAATTCTCTTATCTTTAAAGGAATCTTCACTAAACAATATAGTAGCAATCTTTTCTTTTAAAGTTGTCTCAATTTGTAAGTCAGATAAAATTGCATCAATATCCTCTGTTAAAACACGTACTGCATCAATTTCAATATCTTTACCTTTACAATTTATAGTTAACTGTCCAACAGTTCTAACATCATTAATTTCTACAATAAAGTCATTATTATCAACATATGCATTAGAAACCTGTATTTGAGTAGAATCAAAATAAACAATTACATCTTCAGCATGTTTTGTATTTCTAAATCTAATCTTATAATTTCTAGTATCAGGAACAATACCACTTTTTCCCTCAATAGATCTAATAATAAGTGTATAGTTATTCGGTAGATAATTATAGTCAATTTCAGTAATCAAATAAAATCCTTCTTTATAAAGACTACTTATACCATCATCCTCATATAATCTATAAGTATTATTTTGTCCTGGGAAAACATGAATCTCAATATCTGTAGGATTTGAAGTATTATTTACGTTACTCTTATTAGAAAGAGGAATAATACTTCCACGTCTTGCAAATATCGGATAATCTTCTTCTTTATAGAAAGATATATACTTTTTATTTCCAACATATTTCTTACCAGTAGTAAATTCATACCACATTCCATCAGGTAAATAAAATCTATGAATAGTTCTATTCATTACAATATCTTTTTTATTAACAATAGGAGCAACTAAAAGTTCACTTCCAAAGAAATACTCATTTCTATACAAAGTATCATCATATACTTTAGGTAAATAATAATATAGTGGTTGAAATATCATGGAACCAGTCTTGTAATATTTATATGCTTCTGTATATAAATAAGATGTAAGCCTATGTCTAAGTCTTAAATACCCTCCTACTATATTAGCAGTTTTACTATCCCATCTCCAAGGTTCTCTCTTATAATATTTTCCACCTGCTGAATGAAATCTTAAAATAGGAGAAAAAACCCCTAACTGAACACTTCTAATATAAAGTTCAGGGTCTTCTATCCCATCAATATACCCACCTATATCATGACTCCACCAACATGAACCAATATTTGAAGCAGACAAATTAAAAAATGGAATTGACATAAAGTTTTCCCAACTTACTTTAGATTCACCAGAATATAACACTGGATATCTATGTGCAGCTTTTAATGCATTTCTCGCTAAAATCATTCCACGTTTAGCAGGATTTCTTGATAAATTATTAAACATGTAATGATTAAGTATCCATAATCTATCTAAATCTTTTACATCTTTAGTATCATTCCAAAAGAAGTCAACTCCCAAATCTTCCAAAGGAGATAAAACACATTTTAAAAGAACATCTAATAATTTAGGATTAAGTGGATCAATTGCTATAAGACCTTCAGACTTATATTCTAAAATTTCTTTTATTCTCTGATAATTTTCCTCATGAGGATAAATTCCATCTTTTGGATTAACAGAAAGGCCAACTCTTATCCCTTTCATATGAAGAAAATTAATCAATGCCTGAGGATCAGGAATTAACTCTTTATTAAAGGTGTATCCTGTCTCTAGATCTCTATAAGCTCCAGAATTTCTAATATGCCAATCTTTATCAAATAAGAAAACTGAAAGAGGAATATTATTTTTCTCAAAGTTATTAGCTAGTTCCACAACATCATCACTAGTATAAACTTTATCTCTACACCACCAATTACCAAGCGCATATCTAGGAATTAAAGAAGGCATACCAGTAAGCTTAAAATAATCAGAAACGCAAAGACCAAAATCTTTGTTATACATAAAAAGATAAATATCTATATTGTCTTTAATATAAGGTTCAACACTACCAAATTGATTTATTCTAAGAGAAGTACTATCATCAAAAGAAACAAATCCATCTAGTGAAAAAAGCCCCTTATTATAAGAATTTTCATTTTTAGACACTTCAGCACTTATATTAGACCCATAATAATTCTTTGCTTCTGGATGACCATAATGCCAAAGAACATCAGAACCATTTAAAGAAACCTTAAGATTTTTTGTAGGATTAAAAGAACCGCCAAAAAAAGGTTCTTCTTTTGAATAATAAAGTTTAAAATAAGCTGTTTCTAATTCTAAATAACTATTATCTTCTTTTTTTGAAAATTTCGGTACATCAAAATTTCTAAAAGTTGCAAATTGAGTAGCTAAATCATTAAAAACACCAGTTGGACTATATTCAAGTCTTATAAGACGTTCAGTCAAAACAGTAAATCTATATCTTTGTCCTCTAACAATTGATTCTGGTTTAGAGACCAATTTACTCATATCTATATGAAAATTTTCACCTAAATCATACATAGTATCACCCTTTATTCTATACTAAATATAATATAACATATTTTTAAAACATTTAACATCAAAACAATTATTTTTTTTGACCGAATAATTCTTGATTATTACCTCTAGTAGATACTAAATTATTTAATTTAGTTTTAGTTTCAGGATAAAAAGATGAATTATCACTCAATATACTGCTAAGTTTGTTTAAAGATACATTCAAATAATTTGACATAATAGAAGATAGAGGTTCACCATTTTGTACCATCAACAACTCCATAGAATTAAGACTTTTAGCTAAAAAATTATAATCACGTAAAAGAGAATCTGCACAATCATCAGCAATTCCATATAAAAACTTCTTTCTATCGTAACTAGCTAAAGAATCCCCATTAGTGTCATTTATTTTTTCATTTACAAGAAAAACTCTTTCTTTCTTCTTTTCAAAATCATCTGTAATCATAGTAACAAAACCTATTTTTGCTTTATCACTAGTAAATTGTTCAAGTGAAATATTAGATAAAAGTTTTGGACTAGAACATATATATTCTAAAGCATCACTCATAATTCGTCTTTCTTCTAAATTAGCATCATAATATGATAACGCAAACTCTTCCACCGACTTCATACTACCATCAATATTAAAAATTTTGTTTAGAAGTGGATATTCAGAAACCAGATGTGGTGCCTTAGAAACAACATCTCTTAAAGCAGAAATATTTATAATAGAACGAGATTCAAGCATTCCATTACGATCAAGATGATATTCATAGCTTTGAAAATCAGAATAATTTTCCATCTTTTTCTTAGCAATTTTATCTATAAAAGAAGAATCTTTTTTATAATATTTTTTCATGAAAGAAACAGTATCCAAAACACCATGTTTTCTTGCTTCTTGTTCAACTTCTCTTAAAAAATAATTATCATCATAATCTACTGAAGAATAACTAGACAAAACAGCATCAATAATATATACATAAGTTCTATAAGAATTTGTTTTATTATTAGCTTCTAGATTTTGAAGGTAATGCTCACATTCATGGTTTATAGATTCAACAACCTCAAAAAACTTCTTAATTGAATCAGCATATTTCACCTGATCACAAGAAACATTAATAATCGAGGTATTGTCTACATGTTCCCCACCAATTCCAAAATCCAAAGATACAAAATTAATATGAGGCATTACAACATTATTTTTTTTACACTTATCAAAAGCAACAAACTTCAATACAAATTCCTTTTGATAAATCGATGCATCATTTATATTATTTACAATTGCAGTAACTAAATTTTCAATTTTTATCTGCACGTCTGGATCATTATCATCAAAATGTAATGAAAAATAATCAAGCATTAGTCTCTCCCTAGATTCAGGTATTTCAATTATTTCATGATTTAAATATTTCATAAAAACATTATAAAAAGAAAAGGCATTACTTTTTATTTTTTCTTTATAGGAAGCTATAACTTCTAATTGTTCTACCGAAAAAAAACGATTCATTCTCGGATCATTAAAAATTATCGATGTTTGCATAAGTACAGGATTCTTTTTTAATAATTCAATATACCACTTAGCTAGTTTTTCTTTAGGCAATTCTCTTTTTAAATATCTATTAGAAACATAAAACATATCAGGGTCAATTGGTCCATCTACACGACCTAAAACAAAATCATCCCTATGATCTACTTCATCAAAATATTCAGCTACCGCCTCATCTCCCATACACTTAAGTAAAATTCCTTCTTCTAAATATTGAGACAACATATATTCAGAAAGAGAGACACTTCTTTTTTGCGCTAGCCCAACAGAACGTTCTCTATAAATTTCAAGAAATTCTTCTAATGAATCATAAGCATCATCGGTACCATAAAAAATACCTTTATTTTCTATTCTATCAATATTCAAAACTAAAAGCATTGATTTTAAATCACTATACATAAAATCACATCCTAAAAAAAGTATACATTTAATAAAGTTGTTAAAACAAGTAAATATAAAAAACAATTTCAAAAAAATAAATATTAATGTAAAATACATGTTAAAGAAGGAAGAAATACAATGAAAAATGAATTTAAATTTAGTAACTCAAATAAAAGATATTATACTCTAGATTATTATTATAAACAGAAATATAATTCTAAAGTATCAAAGATTAGTCTTAATATGGGATTAACTTGTCCAAACAAAGATGGAAAAGTTGGATTTGGCGGATGTATCTACTGTTCTAAGCTTGGAAGTGGTGACTATGCTGGAACAATAACAAAAAGCATAAAAGAACAATTTAAAGAAATTAAAGAAGTAATGGATAGAAAATGGCCTAATTCCAAATACATTGCATACTTTCAAGCAAACACAAATACTTATGGACCATTAGATAAATTAAAAAAGGCTTGGGAAGAAGCACTAACTTACGAAAACGTTGTAGGAATAAATATATCTACAAGACCAGACTCAATAGATGAAGATTGTTATAATTATTTAGAAGGATTAAACAAAAAAACAGATTTAGTAGTAGAACTAGGACTTCAAACAATTCACGAAAAAACATCTAAACTAATTAACAGATGTCACAGTCTTGAATGCTTTGAAGATGCCGTAAAAGAACTAAATAAAAGAAATATAAAAGTACTCGTTCACATAATAAATGGTCTACCATACGAAACAAAAGACATGATGCTAGAAACAATAAAATATCTAAATAAATTAAATATTTGGGGAATAAAAATACACATGTTACACATAATAAAAAATACCGCACTTGAAAAATTATACGAAAAAGAAAAATTTCATGTGTTATCTAAAGAAGAATATGTTGATATTGTATGTGATCAATTGGAATTAATAAATGAAAATATAGTAATAAACAGATTAACAGGAGACCCTAAAATAGAAGACTTAATAGAACCAACATGGTTAATCAAAAAAGTATGTGTATTAAATGACATAGATAAAGAACTAGCAAAGAGGAATACAGTTCAAGGAATAAAAGCTACATTTTGACAACAAACCAATTTTGTGATAATGTTTTTTTAAGGTGATAATATGATGTTGAAACTAATGTGCTTATTTATTCCTTCTTTTTTTTGTATACTTACAGAATATATAAAAAATAAGATAACAGAAAGAAAAGAAACGGAAAAAAAGAAAAAAAACTACAGCAAAGCAAACATTAAACAAAATATAATCTTATATATATTAAGTTTTATTACAATTAATATTATTATGACTTGTGGACTATATTTAAAATATAACATTTTACTTTGGAACTTTGAATTTACCCAAAGGTTTTCCACAAAATATGTATTAATTTCATCAATAATTGCAATATTTTTACCATTTGTATTCGAAAAAATTAAAGAAAAAATAGAAAAAATTAAAAAAATTAACAAAAAATATAAAATACTAAATATAAAAATAAATTATTCACAGAATAATCTAAAAAAACTAATAAAAGATAATAAAAGAATAACAAACGTTTCAATGTATTTTATAACAGGTATAATTTTATTCTATATATTAGATATATATATTAGATATATTTCTTGTAGTATTAGTGGAATCAACAGTGTATTTAGTTTTTGTCCTAACATACTAACATTAGCATATGCATTTCTTTTTACAATAATATTTTATTATTTACCTACAATCCCATCAAAAATATGGGCAATATTAACATATAGCATTAGCTTACTACTTTTTATAGCAAACTATATGATGTTAAAAATAAAATCTGAAGCACTTTCAGTTTACGATTTAAATAACGCATCAGAAGGTTTCGAATTTATAAACTTTCTATTAGACAAAATAAATATAATATTAATAATATTTATCATAGTATACATATTCTTAACAATAAAAAATTATAAATATTTAAAATTAATAAAAAAAGAAAAAAGAAAATTAAAATTAAAAAACTTAGCAATATCAATAATCATTTTTATTCTACTTCATACAGCAGCAATACTATCATTAAACGACTATGAAAAAGGAGCTTGGGAAGCAATTACATATCCAAAATATTATTATGATAATTTTCTTAACCCTAAAAAAAGTCTAAGTACAGCAGGTCTATATGAATATACAATACGTGATATTTATTTATATATAAAAGAAAAAAATTCAAGTTATGGTAGTAAAGAAGAAATTGAACAACTTTTAGCCAAAAACATAATTGAAAAAAACACTAATGAAATGACAGGAATCTTTAAAGATAAAAATTTAATAATGATAATGTTAGAAAGTATTGATTCAATTGTAGTTAACAAAGAAACAATGCCAACATTATATTATCTATCGCAAAATGGTTGGAATTTTACATCACGTTATAGTGCTCTTAGTAGCGGAGGATCAACAATACTAACAGAATATATATCTATGACAGGTCTATATCATAACAATAAATATTATAATAACATCAATAACAATACATATCCTTATTCAATACCTAATCAATTTGCAAAACAAGGATATAAAGTAAGTTCAGTCCATGAAAATAAAGGAATGTACTATAACAGAGATCAATTACATAAAAGTTTAGGATTTCAAAATAGCTACTTCCTATATGATATTTTAGAAAATCCAAAAATCTTTGATGATTCACAAATCATTGAAAACAAAGAAATATACAACTCAATAATTAGTAAAGATAATAAATTTATGACATTTATAATAACAATAGCAGGTCATGGACCATATGATAGTACCAATAACATGTGCACTAAATATAAAAAAGATATGACAGAAAGAGAATGCTTTAACTATGTAGCTGGAACAACAGATAACTTTTTAAAACTATTACTAGAACAATTAGAAAAAGATAATCTCTTAGATGATACTGTATTAGTTCTATATACAGATCACCAAGCATATTCATATAATTATACAGAACAAGACTTAAAAGAATACAAACAAATAGATGATAATTACAAAATCAAAAACGTACCATTCATAATTTACTCAAAAAATTTAAAACCAACTACATATGACAAATTACTAGTAAATGATATTGATATTGTTCCAACAATAATAAATCTATTTGGTATTGATTACGATCCAAATAATTATATTGGAACAGATGTATTTTCAAAATATCATAAAAATTTAATTTTATTTAATGATTATAGCTGGTACGACGGAAATATTTACAGTCTATCAAAAGATATCGATAAAAGTTCTGAATACTATTCAGAAACATCTAATTACGTAATTGATAGAATAAATCTAAGCAATATGATTTTAAGTAATGATTACTATAAATAAAAAATGATTCATTTGAATCATTTTTCTTTTGCAATAATATACGGACCATATATCGTACCAATTCGATCAGATATAACAACACTATTTTTTAATACACAACATCGCTTTTTATTAATTTAAATCATTACATTCAAATATTCTTCTAATTCCTCTTCATTCCAAATAGTAATACCAAGACTAACAGCTTTATCATATTTACTCCCTGGATTATCTCCTACTATAACAACATCTGTCTTCTTACTAACAGAACCACTAGTCTTTCCACCAAAATGTTCTATTTTATCTTTAACTTCATCACGAGTATAATTAACCAAAGTACCAGTAATAACAAATGTTTTACCAGTAAAAGTATCACTTTCTACTATTTTTTCACCAAGATATAAAGTATTTACACCAATATTTTTTAATTCAGAAATAAGTTCCTTATTCTCATCTTTAGAAAAATAATCTACAATACTTTTTGCAATAATTTCTCCAATATCAGTAATGTTAGTTAAATCTTCAACACTTGCTCCCATAAAATTATCTAAATTCTCATATTTTTTAGCAAGAACTTTTGCAGTCTTCTCACCGACATTTTCAATTCCTAAAGCAAAGATAAGTTTTTCCAAAGAATTATTTTTAGATTCTTCTATTGCACTTAATAAATTATCAACACTTTTATTTCCAAAACCTTCTAATTCAATTAAAGCATCTCTATGATTCTTTAAATTATATATATCAATAATATTTTTTATAAATCCAATATTATAAAAATCTTCAATAATTCTCTCACCAAGACCAATAATATTCATAGCATGTCTATCTACAAAATGAATTAAACTCTCAATTGTCCTAGCATCACAATTTGGATTAAAACAATAATAGTCAACTTGTCCTTCTTTCTTTTCAAGAAAGCTTCCACATATTGGACAATTTTTTATCATTTCAAATTCCTTTTCAGTGCCATCTCGTCTTTCAAGAATTCTCTCTACTACTTCCGGAATTACATCCCCTGCTTTTCTAATTGAAACAATATCACCAATTTTCAAATCTTTTTCTCTTACATAATCTTCATTATGAAGAGTTGCACGTCTAATAGTAGATCCTTGAACTAATACCGGATCAAGTACAGCATTTGGAGTAATTTGTCCTGTTCTTCCAACAGTAAAAATTATATCTTTTAATTTGGTAAGAACTTCTTTTGCAGGAAATTTATATGCAGTAGCCCACTTAGGATACTTTGCAGTAAATCCCATAATTTTTTGTTCATATAAATCATTAAGTTTTATAACAATACCATCAATATCATACGGTAACTCATCCCTAGATTTAGTTTTTTCCTCTATAAAAGTCAAAAGTTCATCAACATCATTAACAAGCTTATTATTTGGATTAACCTTAAAACCAAGTCTCTCCATAAACAAAAGTGCTTCATAATGAGTTTTTATTCCATAATCACTAGGATTTGGCAAATGATAAATCCAACAATCCAACCTACGAGATGCAGCAACACTTGAATCCAACTGTCTAATAGAGCCAGCTGCTAAATTCCTACAATTTTGAAATAATTCTAACCCTTTTTCTCTTCTTGATTCATTTATTTTATTAAAAGTTTCTTTACTTATATAAATTTCACCACGGACTTCAATATCAATTTCTTCATTCAATGTAAGAGGAACAGTCTTAATAGTCTTTACATTATTAGTAATATCTTCACCAACAATACCGTCCCCTCTAGTTGCTGCACTAACAAGAACTCCTTTTTCATATCGAAGAGAAACACTTAAACCATCAATTTTTAATTCACAAACATACTTAGGATCTATTCCTTCTTTTTTTATTCTATTATCAAAATTTCTAATTTCTTCTTCATTAAAAACATTACTTAAAGAAAGCATTGGAATATTATGTGTAATTTTTTTAAATTCACTTAAAACAGCACCGCCTGCTCTGTGACTTGGTGAATCATTTCTAACAATTTCAGGATATTTTTCTTCTATATCATAAAGTTCTCTTAAAAGAGAATCATACTCTTGGTCA
>JAGALD010000093.1 GCA_017625395.1 Bacilli bacterium
AGCAACAGTTGATGGTGATAAAATTATTGAAACAGCCCAAACTTATTCAGATTGGGGTTATTGGGAAATTGGTACTTGTACTGGATTTGTTACTAGAACATTAAATAAGTTAGGAATAGGTGAATCTATCGTTGGAATTCATCCTTACGATATTGATAAAGTACAACCAGAAGGAACTGGTGCAAGATATGCTCCAGATGCAATGTATCGAAATGCTATGAACCATCCAGAAGATGCTGTGTTAGTTTGGCAAGGTTATAAGAAAGATATAGAAGCAAATGCACATCTATTTAAAAATGGAGATCTTATTATAGAAAGAATTCAGGATAAAGCAAATCCTGATGGTAATGGTCATGTATCCTTTATGCACATTTACGGAAATACTATTGCTAGTTATGGTGCAGGAACAAGAGGAATTTATGATTCTGTATATGCAACAGATGTAAATTTTAATACAAACGCTACTGCTATGAGTAATACAAATAGTAATGGTGGTATTATGCTTTTGGCTGCTCCATCATGGGTAAATGGTAATGATTACATTTCAGTATTTAGATTGACACAAGTTGAGCCTGAATACGATAAGTTATCATCAGAAAAATCTGCTGATGAAAAAGTAGAAGTTTCGTTTCATAAAATAGATAATGAAACTGGAAAACCATTATCAGGAGTAACAGTTGATTTTTATAGGGATGGTGTAAAATTCGCAACAGGCACAACTGGAGAAGATGGTTATGCTAAAGCAACATCAACAACAACATTTACTTCAACATCAGAGGAAAAAGAATATTGTACAAATTATGATGAACTAGATGATGAAGGAAAACAAGAAGTAATTGATAAAGGTGCATATAAATATAAATTAGATGCACAGGCTTCAGCAGATGCAGAGGCACAACGAAATGCAAATGCACTAGCATCGCAAACTCATCGATATAGTGTTGTTGAAACTCAAACAAAAACAAAATATTGGTTAGATGATAATAACAAGACTGTTAGTGATTCTTTAACTGGTAGTGGAAGTATTACTTTAAATTTAAAAAATGAAAGAGTAACTGGTAGTGCTAAAATTCAAAAGATAGATTATGATTCTACTGTTGCACAAAATGAAGCGAGTTTAGATGGTGCGATTTACGGATTATATGCTAATGAAACAATTTTAGATCCAGCAGATGCTTCAATTATTTATAAAGCAGGTGAAGAAGTTGCAAGAGTTAGAATTGAGAATGGTGAAGGCTTAGTTGAAGATTTGTATTTAGGCTCTTATATATGGAAGGAAATCACAGCAGGAGAAGGATACAAACTTGATACTAATACTTATCCAATAAGTTTAGAATATGAAGGACAATCAGTAAAAACAGTAACAGCAAAAACAACTGTATCTGAAAAGGTAATTACTGGTAATTTTGAAATTGAAAAAGTAATTACAAGTGGAGATGAAGATAGCGGTGTAGTTGAAAAAGAACAAGATGCTGAATTTATGGTAGTAGCAAAAAAATATGTAGATAAATATGGTACTATCGAAAAAGCATGGGAACACAGAACTGAATTTACAAATAAAGAATATGATTATTTAACTACTAATAAAAACGGTTATGCTAAGTCTAAGGATCTTGCTTATGGAAATTTTGTTATCAAGCAAGTCAAAGGACAAATGGATTTAGAAATGGTAAAGGATGAATGGACATTTACTGTTTCAAGAGAAAATCAAGATACAATAAAATATATTGTTAATAATAAAATATTTATGTCTTATGTTAGATTGGTAAAGAAAGATGCTGAAACTGATAAAACAATAACCTTATCAAATACAACATTCAAAATTTTAGATTTAAGTACAAATGAAACATTAAAACAAAAAGTTGGTGATAAAACAGTAGAGGAATGGACTACTAATGAATCTGGAGAATTTGTTCTTCCTTTAGAAGTAAAAGCAGGCTCATATAAATTAATTGAAATCAAATCACCAAATTTATATTTAATGAATAATGAAGGTGTGGAATTTAAAGTAACTAATTCTAATATTATTGAAACAGATCCTGATGGAGATGCTATTACTACTGTTGTAATGTATGATGAACCAGTAAAAGGAATTATTAATGTTGAAAAACAAGGTGAAGTATTAACTGGTGTAACTCAAAATGAAGATGGAAGTTATACATTTGATTATAATAATGTATGTCTTGGAGGCATGACAGTTGAAATAGAAGCAAGAGAAGATATAATTGATCCTGCTGATGGTTCAGTTTTATTTGCCAAAGGAACTGTTATTGATACAATTACAACTCAAGATTATAGTTGTGAAAATTTCTCTTCTGAATTACCACTAGGCTCTTACACAGTTTACGAAACTTCAGCTCCCAATGGAATGATTTTAGATAAAAATAAATATGATATTGATTTAACATTTAAAGATAATGAAACAGAAGTTATTATAGAAACATTATCAATCACAAATGAAAGACAAAAAGTTGAATTAGATATTACTAAATTAGATAAAGATGATGAAACACCATTAGAAGGTGTTGTTTTTGGTTTATATGCAACAAAAGATATATATCCACAATATCGCCAATTACTAAGAGGTGTTAGACCAGCATTAATTAAGGCAGGTACATTAATAGAAACTGCTGTTAGTGATAAAGATGGTAAAGTAATATTTAATGCAGATTTACCTTTATCATTTGATGATGAAACTTATTTTGAAGTTAAAGAGATTGAAAGTTTGGAAGGATATTATAGTAGTGAAGACATCATTACTGTAAACACAAAATATCAAGGACAAGATAAAGAAAAAGTTGAAACATCTAATACAGTTTATAATGAAGCAATTAAAAATTATATTTTAATTAATAAAGTAGATAGTTTATCAATGGAAAACATTATTAGTAAAGATTTCTCATTTAATTTATGTACTGATGCTGAATGTGAAAATGTTGTTGATACTTTCTACGCAGATCAAGAAACAGGAACAGCTTTAATTGATATTAAATTTGGCACTTGGTTTGTAAAAGAGGCATCAGCACCATTAGGATACTCACTTTCAGAAGAAGTTGTAAAAGTTGTTTTAAATGGTGAAGGTTTATATGTTAATGATGAGTTGGTAGAAACTGATGAAGAACTTACTTACAGTATTGTATATCAAAACTATCTATTACCAGTTATTCAAACTGCTTATGATGTAGATGCTAATTTATATATTATTGTTGGTTCTTTATCTATTGTTGGATTATTAGTTGGAACTGTATTGCTATGCAAAAAGAAAAAGAATAAAAGATAGGAGGAACAAATGAAAGAATATTTAGTAATTGAAAATGAGAATTCTAAATATAAAAAAGATGTTCCTTATATTACGAAAAAAGAATTTAAAAAAATTAAAAATAGTAATTTAGTTGGATCAACGGTTCTAAAAGAATATGATGAAGATACTAATTCAGATAAGTATGGAATTTTAAATTATAATGAAGAACAATATAGATATAAAGAAAAATATTTTGGATGGAAAAAGGGATACATTTCAGTTGATAATAATGATTTTATTATTTTGAAAACTCGTATTCCTTTTTTACTTCTTTTCTTGTTTTTGTTTCTTTTGTTATTATTGATGTTCTTTTTTATTAATCCGAAGGAAGAAGAAATGCCAGTAGTAGATAATACACCTGTTATTGAAGAAAAAATACCT
>JAGALD010000094.1 GCA_017625395.1 Bacilli bacterium
CAAACAGGTTATGGTGTAGCATCCCCTACGCTAAAAGATATGAAACTTGACACTCCAGAAATAATTAAACAAGGTAATAGATATGGTGTAAAACTAAAAGCAGTAGCACCATCAATACATATGATACGAGTAGATGTTACATCAACATTTGAACCTATAATAGGAAGTGAAATGCAAAGTAAAGAACTAATTGATTATTTAATGAAAGATTATGAAACAAATCCACAAAATATTTGGAAAAGTGAAATTTTTGGAAGAGGACTAGATGTAATCGTACAAGAAGGAATTCAATCAAAAATATCAATGATGCCAGATAATATTAGATATAAGCTAAGTCAAACACTAACTAAGATAGTAAACAAGGGTTCAAACAACTTAATAGCATTTGTTATATAATTTTTATGTAAATATGCTTAAAAATAAACATAAAACATTGATTTTAGTATAGAAATATGGTATTTTGTATATGTAAGCATATTGTGCTTAAAAAGGATGGAGGTAATATAATGAAAAAAGCTGAATTAGTAGAAGCAGTAGCAGAAAAAGCTGGATTAACTAAAGCAGATGCAACTCGTGCTATCGATGCAGTATTTGAAACAATTTCTAAATCATTAAAGAAAGGTGAAAAAGTACCAGTAGCAGGATTTGGAACATTTGCTGTTTCACAAAGAAAAGCTAGAGAAGGACGTAATCCTCAAACAGGAGAAAAAGTTAAAATAGCTGCAAGAAAAGCTGTAACATTCAAAGCAGGAACAGCTCTAAAAGAAGCAGTTAACTAGTATGAAAATAGAAAAGCATGTGCTTTTCTTTTTTTGTGGAAAATAATTGACAATAGAAAATAATCATTTTATAGTATTTTACATAATTTAATAATGTCAAATGAACTAAAATAATTATGATAAATTATGGTATTTAAGCGAAATCGTTCAAAAAAATACGTTTATTTGATATAATTATATAGGTGATAACATGTTAAAGACCTCTTTAAAAGTATTAAATAAATTAGAAGAAAAGGGTTATAAAGCATATATTGTAGGAGGATTCGTAAGAGACTATTTACTAGGAATAGAATCAAAAGACGTAGATATTGCAACAAATGCAACTCCAAAACAAATAATGGAAGTATTTGAAACAAGTGCACTACCAAAAGAAGAATATGGTGCAGTTACCCTTTTTGTAAAAAATAATAGATTCGAAATAACAACATTTAGAAAAGAAATTAGATATATAAATAATAGAAAACCTGTAGAAATTAAATATATTGATGATTTATTAGAAGATCTAAAGCGAAGGGATTTTCGAATGAATGCTTTATGCATGGATAAAGATGGTATTGTATTAGATTTATTAAATGGTAAAGAAGATATAGATAATAAGATAATAAATACCATAGGAGATAGCAATTATAAATTCTACGAAGATTCACTACGAATGTTAAGAGCAATTCGTTTTGCAACTATTTTAAATTTTAGATTAAGTGATGAAATAAAAAATGCAATTATAAGAAATAAAGATGCAATTAAGTCACTATCGTACAGTAGAAAAAAACAAGAATTAGATAAAATTTTCTCAAGTAGTAATGCTAAGTATGGAGTAGAATTACTATTAGAATTTGGATTAGATGAAGTACTAGAACTATATAACTTGAAAGATATTAAAATAACAAGTGATATACTAGGAACATGGGCTTCACTAGAGATAAGTGAAGGATATCAATTTACTAATAATGAAAAAGAAATAATAAAAAATGTTAAAGAAATTTTAAAATCATCTATAAGTGAAGTATCTTTATATAAATATGGCTTATATATAAATCAAGTTGCAGCAGATATAATTGGTGTAGATAAAACATTAATTGCAAGAATGTATGAAAACCTACCAATAACTTCAAGAAAAGAAGTGGAAATATCAAGTCAAGATATTATGCGTATCTTAAATAAAAAAGCAGGTCCATATTTTAAAGATATATATAATGATCTAGAATTAAAAATTTTAAAAGGAGAATTAGATAATAATAAAGAATCTATAGAAAATTATATTTTAAGTAATTATAGTTAGGGGGATTTATATGAAGTATGGAAATTTAATGGATATTGTAAAACAAAAAAATATTGTAATACCAATATACATATATAGAATATTTCATAAGTTTGATATTGATTTAGAAACATTCATATTTCTAATGTATTTAAGTAATAAAGGAAATAAATTACAATTTGATGTACTTATGTTAGCAGAAGAATTGTCATGTGATATGAAAACGATAATGAAGTATATGGCAACTCTTCAAGAAAAAAAATTGATAGAATTAAAAGTAACTAAAAATGAAAAAAATATAATTGAAGAATATATATCGCTAGATTTCTATTATGAGAAAGTTGCAATGAACTTAGTAGAAAATATAAATGAAAAAAAGGAAGATTCATCAACAATTTTTGAAATATTAGAAGAAGAGCTTGGAAAACAATTAACATCAATTGAAATTGAAATAGTTAAAGCATGGAAAGAAAGTAACTATAGCGACGAAATAATAAAAGAAGCTATAAAAGAAGCTGTATACAATAATGTAGCAAACTTAAGATACATAGATAAAGTTCTATATGAATGGGCAAAAAAAGGAATTAAAACAAAAGAAGATGTAGAAAAAAATAGAAAACAATTCAAGGAAAAAGAAAAGCCCAAAAAAGTAGATGTCTTTGATTATGACTGGATGGAAGATTCAAATGAGTATTAATGAAATTGAAAAATATTTAGACGAACTATATCCAAATCCAAGATGTGAGTTAAATTACAATAAAGATTACGAACTATTAATTGCAGTAGTACTTAGTGCACAAACAACAGATAAAAGAGTAAATAGTGTCACATCAATTCTATTTCGAAAATATGATTCTTTAGAGAAATTAAAAGATGCTAATATTGAAGATATAAAAGAAATTATTAAACCAATAGGAACCTTTAATAAAAAAAGTATTTTTGTAAAAGAAATTGCAAAATATTTAATTGATAACTGTAAAGGAATTGTTCCAAATGATAGAAAGATGCTAGAATCAATTCCAGGGGTTGGAAGAAAAACAGCAAATGTAGTAATGAGTAATTTATTTGATTATCCCGCCATTGCAGTAGACACTCATGTATCAAGAGTAAGTAAAAGATTAAAACTTGCTAGTGATTCAGATGATGTAAGTATAATTGAACAAAAATTAATGAAAAAAATAAAAAAAGAAAATTGGTCAAAAAGACATCATCAACTAGTATTGTTTGGAAGATACCATTGTAAAGCAATTAAGCCAGAGTGTGAATTTTGTCAAATAAAACATTTATGTAAATATAAAGGAAGCAATAAATAATATTGCTTCCTTTCATTATAACCAATAAATAACATATACTTTATTGGTGAAATTATGGAAAAAATATATATTAGTTTTTTAATAACCACTATAGCAGGATTATCTACATTACTAGG
>JAGALD010000016.1 GCA_017625395.1 Bacilli bacterium
AACAAAAATAATTATAATTATCCAAAGCCAACTAGAACCGTTATCATTATTGCAACAACCATTCCATCCATAATTATATCCAAACATAGAATCATTCTCCTTTCAATTTATTATATTTTATAAATAAAAAAGTCATAATGATAAAAACCTAGTAATATATTTTTTAATTGAAGAATTTATGATAAAATCAAATTGAGATGTACAACCAGGAGGGCTTATGGAAATAAAAAGAAAATTACAAGAATTAAGAAATAAATTGATTGGAAAAAACCAAGTAGAAATACCAAAAGAAGTAGTATTAGAACCAGTTAAGTTCATTGATAATAATACCTATAGGCTTCACTACATTAAATATCATACTTTTGGACAAAGATATGGTTACTCTATACAAGAGTTAATTAATTGGCCATGTGAAGCATTTAGTATTCCAAAAGGAATGAGACCAGAAGATGCATTTAAAGTAATTTCATATTTAACTGATAGAGTAGAAGAACTTGAATCTATTGAAAAAGCATCATTAAGGTCAGTTTGCGTAACAAACGAACTGTTAGATGTGGAAGGATTAGGCTTTGAAAGAGTAGAAAGACCGTTAGAAGATGATTCAGTAATATCTTTATTTACTATTGATGGTGACTTTGAAAAATTTAAACAAAGTAAAGAATATCCAAGATACTTTGATTGGTATACACCTAATGTAAGTAAAGAAGAAGTAGAAAATATATATTCGAATTGTGGTATTAAGTTTACTGATTTAGAGCTTGACCCAAAAGGAAAAGTAATGAAAATTTCAAAAATTAGTAATAAAAGAATTACTAAACCTAACTAATTAAAAATAATTACATAAAAGAAAAATAGAAAGGAACCAAAATGCAAAACGAGGATATTATTGAATTTAATAAAAATGGATGGAACGAACTAATAAAAAGTAACACCTTATTTTCTAATACATCATTACCGGAATATGGACCTTTTATGAGTAGTGAAGAGAATCTTCAATTATTCAAAGATGTAAACAATAAAATAGTATTAGAACTAGGAAGTGGCTCAGGGCAAAGTTTAAAGTATCTTTCTACAAAAGGTGCTAAAGAGATTTGGGGCATCGATATTTCACATGAGCAAATAGAAAGAGCTAAAAAATTAAATATTAAAAACTCTAAATTTATATTATCTGCAATGGAAGAAAATAACAAAATACCTACTAACTATTTTGACTATGTATTTTCTCTATATAGTATTGGTTATAGTTCAGATCCCTTAAAAGTATTTGAACTAGCTAGTAGTTATTTAAAAAGAAATGGTAAATTTATTTTGTGTTGGACGCATCCTTTTTTTAATTGCTTAGATATAAAGGATGACACACTAACTATCAAACATAGTTATAACGATGAAAGCGCTAAAATTATAAAAAAAGGAGAAAAAGGAATAGAATTTATCCAGTACAATCTAAAAATTTCTACACTTATTAATGGGCTGATATCTTCAGGAATGGAAATAGAACAAATAATAGAAGAATCACCTCAAGTAGAAAATAATATTGGATATATAAGCAGTTATTGGGATGAAAAAAAATTGAATGTATCACCAACAACATTAATTATTGTTGCAAAAAAGAAATAGTTTGGAGGTATTTATGAAATCATTGAATGAATTGGATTTAACTAAAAAAAAGTATATTATTTTTGATATGGATGGTACTTTAATTGATTCTATTGGTATGTGGAATAATACTGATTATCAGCTAATAAAAAAGATAACAAATACTGAAGTTGATTTAAATACCATTCAAAAACAAAGAGACCAATTCTTAGAAAATCATAGTAGTGAAGATGTTTATTTAGAGTATTGTGCATATTTAATAAAAGAATATAATCTTAACATATCTAAAGAAGAACTTATTAATATACGTTGGTCTATTTCGGGTGAATATTTAGAAAAAGAAATGGATTTTAAGAAAGATGTAGTACGACTGGTTAAAACTTTAAAGCAAAAAGGATATATTCTTATATTAGCAACAGCAACTACAAAAATACAACTTGATATATATGCCCATAAAAATGACAAAATGAAAAAGCAGATGAATATATACGATATATTTGATTTGATTATAAAAAAAGAAGATGTAAAAAATAAAAAACCAAATCCTGAAGTTTATTTAACTGTTTTAAATCATTTTAAAGCAAAACCAGAGGAATGCTTAGTATTTGAAGACTCACTTCATGGTGTGATAGCAGCAAATAAAGCAGGAATTGAAGTAGTCAATGTTTATGATGTTTATTCTGATAATGATAGAAAAAAAATAAATCAAATTTCTGATTATAAAATAAATACATATGATGAATTTATTGAGCTTTTAGTTTAAAATAAAGGAGTGATTTTATGGCAAGTAATTTAAGAGTATCAAGTGAAGAGAAAAATATGTTAGAACAAATGATTTCAATGCTTGAATCAAAGGGAGAATACTGCTTTAAAAAAGAAATAAATGGAATAAACTACGATGTACAAATTGTATTACCTGGAAAAGATGAAAAAGTTAATATTCCATATATATTAGCAATACCAGCAAACATTAATAGTAATAGTAGACTTGCAGTAGAATCGAATAATTGTGACTTTGATGGAAATAAAATGCCTGATGCAAATACTTTGTTATTAAAAAATGCATTAGATACTGCAAGACAGCTTTCAAATGTTATTCAAAGTAACGAAACTCCAATATTAATACCAATACTTCCACCAAGCATTCCTTCAGAAACTTCTTCTTTTTTATATTTTCAACAATTAGCAGATGAATGTTTTAGATTAAATGAAAACAACCCATTTTATAGACTTGACTTACAAGTAGAAAAAGTAATTGAAGAAGCTAAAGAAAGAATACTTAGTATGACTGGTGTCTCTATTGATGATAAAATATTCTTAAATGGATATTCCTCATCTGGAGTATTTGCACAAAGGTTTGCACTTATTCATCCTGAACTAATTGACACATTATGTGTAGGTGGAGCAAGTGGATCAATACCTTTTCCAGAACAGGAGGAAGAAATTGAAAAACATTTTAGTTTTAACTATCCACTAGGAACCAGAAATTATAAAGAACTATTTGGTAAAACCTTTGATGAAGAAGAATATAAGCGTATTAAATTTAGATATTATGTTGGGGAACTTGAAGAAGAAAGAAAAACAAACGAAAGAGTGGACGATTTAGGAAATCCAGCACCAATGCATGATATGAGCTATTTTGTTGCAAGTGTTCCAAGTGATGTTGGAAAATGTCAAAGAAATGTTTTTGGTACATCTTTAATTGAAAGAGCAACTAATCAAACCAAAATACTAAATAATTTAGGATATGATATTTCACACACAGTAATAAAAGGTAGAGGGCATAGTGATGTTTCAGAACTGGGAATAATTGGAGTTAAAGAACAAGGAGATAAATTTATATCAAATACATTTAGTGAAAGTGCAAACAAAAGTGAGTCATTAAGTAATATATAAACATGGAGACTAGTATGGAAAATTTAACACTATATCAATTATTAAAAAATAATCCTTATTTAAAAAAACAAACAGATAGAATCTTAATAATTGATGAAAAAGAAAATGAATATTATAGAAATGATCCAAACAAAGTTATGGATATAAGTGTATCGTTTTTAAAAAGGCTTCTAACAGATGATAAATACTATCAGTATGTAGAAAAATTAACTTCATCCTATATTGATGTCTTAAGTACAAGATTTATACGAAATGATGAATTAACTGGTGGAGTAGATTTAACAAGAGTTGACCTCACCAAATGTTTAGAAGAAGTAATTAAAAAAGATAATTCTTTATTTGATGAGCAGTTTATCAGAAGGTTTCAAGATTTAAAGGAACTAACTTCATATGATCAGTTTCTAAAAGAATATAAAGATAAAGAATATCAGTTAGAAGTAGATGGAAAAAAGATATCTATTCCAATAAGTAAATTAATTAATTTTATTAGTTTAGATGAGCAAAAATACGAACAAATACTTAATGGAAATGGTCTTATAGAAGGAATAAAAAAAGAACATTTTTTATATGCCTGTTGTAGTTTTTTTGACAATCATAATATTTTTGATAATTATATTGTTCCTCAAAAATTTATTAGAAGATTTGATGAACTAATGTCTTTTCAAAAAATAGACTTTCAATCAGTAAATGCAATTCCAAATAGTATTAATCCTAGTTTAGATCAAATTACCATTGATAGTAAGTTAAAAGATGCTATTTTAGAAGGCATAAATGATAATGATAGTGACATAGAAAAAGCAGTATATATCTACATAAAAATGTGTAAGCTTTTAACATATGATGATGAATATTATGTTAAAGGTCAAATTAGTGACCATACAAATAAGCATAGCGATATTAATAATATCTCTAAAATTACATTAGAAAACAATAAAGTTATTTGTACAGAATTTACTGCAATATTTAGCATGTTTTTAAAAAAACTTGGTCTTAATTATCTTGTTCAACCTGAAGGAGGAGAATATGGAAAAGGCCATTCATGGCTTAAGTTTGTAGGAGATAAGTTTATAGTAAATGCAGATGCAGCATTATCAATATTATATGGTGACTTAGCCCGTGCAAAATTTAATAAACCTTTAGAAGGACTAAAATGTCTTAATGAAAATGAAGAGACTAGAAATGAATTTCTAGAACTAATTAATTCTATATATCAAAGAATAATAGAGGAAGAAAAAAAGAAAGAAGATTTTGAAAAAGTTGTATCAAGATATCAACAAATAACATCAAACTTAAAAGAGATGCCATTAGATGAAAGACTACGTGTAATGACTGATAAAGTAAAGAATGATAATGTAAGAGGCATCGATTTATTATTTGATATTCTTCAACTAAAAAGAATGTTCTTTACCGAAAAAGAATTAAAAAACAATATATCGATACTTTTTGTAAAAGATAATACAAGCGAAAAAGAACCAACAATAGGAACAATATTTGTGTTAAATGATATCAATGTAAAAATAAATACACTTAACAATAGATATTATGTTTTTGATGCAAATGGTAATATAACATCAATATCACGTAGTAATCTTCAAGAAAAATTTGATGATAAAACTCTAGAATATACAGTATATAATGATTTAAGAGTGCCAGGTATAACTGAGTCAAAAGGAGATAGTAATGTTAGAAAAGCTAAATGAGTTAAATGATAAATTTATAGAAAGATATGCAAATAACAAAGAACAAGAAAAATATCTTTTAATAAAACAAATACTAGCTGAAAAAAATTGCTTTAGGAAAATAAATATCGAAACCTCCTATTCAATTTTAAGAGATTTAGAAATACCAGAAGAAGAACTAGAAAATTATTATTTGAATCTAATCTAAATTTTGACTTTTAATCTACTTTATGCTAATATATGCAGTAATTTCGAAGGGGGATTTTTATGGCAAACATAATTGACAAAACAAAATGGGAATTACATTTATTAAAACATAAAGCACTACTAGCTGAAGGCACAAAAAAAGGATTGATTCATCCTTATGATAGTGACACTATAGCACGTCTTAGAAATGTCTATTATGGTGGGATACCTTTATCTATAATATTGTTGTCACATCCTTTATGTAATGGAAAGGGTTATGACAGTGCAACGTTAATTTCAGCAGGTTTTGGAGAAGATGATTTTGAAATAGTATATGGTGATATAGATACACTTAAACTAAATCCAAAATTAGTTGATAAGTATAGACAAGAAAATGATCCTACTTGGAATTATGCTGATCACGCATGGGCTGAAAGAACAGATAAAAATAATGTTACTTGGGTATATGATACGACACTAGGACTAGTAGTAGAAAAGAGTCTATATTATAAAATGGAAAGACCTAAAGTAAGACATAAAAATGATAAAGCTAAAACAGTAGACTTTTTAAAAGAACAGATAACATATCAACCAGAAAGTAGTAAATATGCATTACCACTTATTATTCCTAATATTGAAATGTCACTAAATAGAACACTTCCTTGGTACAAAGAAGAGTTAGAAAAAGAAATTAAAATGTTTAAAGAAAAAGTAGGATATGATTCAATTTGCCAAGAAGTACAAGATGATATTAAACGCCTTTATAAAACAAGAAAAACTCAAAATCCAAATCAAAGTAATCAATAGTAAAGAAAAAATCTTTACTTTTTTTATTTAATCATAGTGTATAATAAGTATAGGTGTATGTTATGAATATATTAGAACTATTTTATAAAGAAATAATTAAAGAAGCAGCAATAGGAAGAATTAATGGAAGCGATTTCCCTTATAATATTTTATTTGAAACAGATATACCATCACTTAAAATTAAAACATCAAGCAGGATAGAAGATGAAAATGTATTAGTTCCAACATTAACAATAAAAGACATAGAAAAATTTAATAATTTGCTATTAGAATATGTTGAAACTAGATGTAAATTTTCTGAAATACCTGAAAAAGATGCACTAGCACTCATTTGGTCTAATGCAACACCCGAAGATTTTAATAACCCAATAGAGTTTTTACAAAGACAAATTGACTTTTTACAGGATGATCTACTTCTAACTTGTAATAACATAATTTCAAAAAGTGAAGTATTAAATAGTGATATTAATATAAATATCTCTCGAAGTAGCATAAATAGTGAAACACCATATCGAATGGAAATTACATTAAGTGATCAAAGTTCTGAAGAAAAATATTTTTTACCAGACGTTTATTTAGGTATAAGTGATGGCAAAGCATATATTTATGCTATACAAAAAGATAGAAAAAAAGTAAATGAGGGAGCATTCTCAAAAAGAATTAATAGAATACTATATAAAGTTAATGATGGACTAGACCCACATGATAATAGTGAAAATTTTGATACAGGAAATTTAAAAGATGTTTCAGCTTCATTCGTTTTAGCAGCTAATATTACATTAGGTCTTTTAAACTCATTAGGAATATCTCAAGTAATTGTACCATCAATATTAATAACAAGATGGAATGGAAAAGAATTAGCTAACAAAAGAAGAAAAGAAGCAGGACTAACCATTAATGAAGAAGAACACGATATACTACAATCAAATTTAACAGAAAAACTTTTAAGAACTTTTAGAAGACTAGAATATCATCATAGTGGAATAAATGTAGAAAGCTATCCATTCGAAAGTGACAGCACAATGCATATTAATATTTCAAATACAAGTACATCAAGTAACCAAATATTAGATGAAACATTTAATTTAGATATTTCAAAAGTAAAAGCAAAATAAAATCCTTTTTTGGATTTTTTTTCATTTTTTAGCCATAATAATCTTGAAAGGAGAATTTTATGAATAATTATGAAGTAGTACCAAATATTATTTCGTGTAAAGATTTAGATTATTTAAGTGATATGTTTGAATGGAATTATAATGCTTTTAAAAAAGCAAGTAACTCATTAAATTATGTCCAAGATCAGGAAATTAAAAACATGATACAAAAAGGAATTATGCTTTTTAAAAGTAATTTAGAAAAAACTCTAGAAATTTTAAATAAAGGAGGAAATAATGAATAATAATCAAATATCAAATCCTAAAAAAGAAGTACCAAAAGGAATAACGCTAAATGAAAAAGATTATATTAATTCCTTGTTATCTTGCCTAAAAGAAATGGAAAAAAATTATACAATTGCAATGACTGAAGCAAGTAATGAATATTTATATAAAGAATACCATCAAATATTTAATGAAATAGCATCGCTTGGAAGAGAAACCTATGAATTAATGTTTAGAAATGGTTGGTATGTAATAGAACAAGCTGATATTACAAAAATAAATCAAAAACATCAAAAACTAACACAAGAAATCACAGATTTAAATAGCTAGAATATTGAATTTCAATATTCTTTTTAATTGTAAAAAAATGTCCATTTAGTGACAAAGTATTTTCTTTTTGATATATTTATAATAGAGGATAGGATAAAGATATGAAGAAGAAACATAAATTTTTAATTTTACTAATATTAATTGCATTTTTTTGTATAATAGATAAGGAATTTTATAATGATTTAAAAACTAGTGTTAAAGAAGCTTTTCTAGGTGAAAATATTACTAGTGATAAGGAACCGTCAAAACAGGTTGTTGGTGTCAATAAAGTAATAAATGAAGATTTAGTAGTATACTTTTTAGATGTAGGTCAAGCAGATTCTATTTTAATAAAAAGTAATAATGAATATATGTTAATAGATGCTGGTAACAATGAAGATGGAAAAAATCTTGTTGAGTATTTAAAAGCACTGGGAATAACAAAATTTAAATATGTAGTAGGAACACATGCCCATGAAGACCATATAGGTGGAATGGATGATGTAATAGATAATTTTGATATTGGTACTTTTTATATGCCTGATGTAGTTACAACAACAAAAACATTTGAAGATGTGCTTGATTCATTAGAAAATAAAAAAATGTATTTTGATACTCCTAAAGTTGATTCAACAATAACTATAGGAAATTCCAAAATAAAAGTTTTACACGTAGGGGATGATGAAAGCGATTTAAATAATACATCAATAGTATTGAAATTAAATTATAATAATGTAAGCTTTTTATTTACAGGAGATGCAACAAGTGAAGTTGAAAAACTCATTTTAGATAAAGATATTCAAAGTACTGTTCTAAAAGTAAGTCATCATGGTTCTAAATATAGTTCTGTAGCATCATTCTTAAAAAAAGTAAATCCAACTTACGCAGTAATAACTTGTGGAGATGAAAATGAATATGGACATCCACATGATGTGGTATTACAAAAACTAGAAAAATTAAATGCCAAAATTTATAGAACAAATGAGCTTGGCACAATCATTGTATCTAGTGATGGAGAAAATATAAATTTTACAAGTGTTAAAACAAATATTGATGGTAATTAGGAGGTTATGGTTATGAAATTTGCAGTAGATAGAATTGAAGGAAGTTTTGCAATATTGGAAAACATTGAAACAGGAGAAAAAACACCAGTCGATTTACTAATTCTTCCAATAGTAAAAGAAAAGGATATTTTAGTTCTTGAAGATAATCTTTATAGAAAAGATGATAAAGAGCGAGAAGAAAGAATAAAAAAAATAAGAGAAAAACTAGATAGATTAAAAAGAAAAAACTAATATAATATAAAGGCACTATACTTAGGTATAATGCCTTTTTCTTGACTTTTAAAGGGAAATATGCTATAATGTATCCACTAATTAGTTAAGGGGGTAAGCTAATTAGATTCTTAAAAAATTTAAAAGATAATTAAGGGGGATTTATATGGTAGAATTATCTAATAAAAGTGATTTATATACAGTAGAGGAAACAAGAGGTTTTAGAAAAGTAATAGTAGATAAAAATGGGAAGAGAGTATTTGGTGAATTTCCATACTATACACAATTTTCATTCTATGGACCAGCTGTTATTGGTAGATACAGGGATGGTGATGGAAAAATAACTTTTTACGTATCCGGTAAATCAGAAAAAGGATGGGAACAAACTATTACATGTAGTAACTATGAACTTTTAGAAAACGGAAATATTTTAGTTAGATTTAACGGTGGAAGACCAGATTTCATTTTTGATCCAAAACAAGGACAAAGAGTTTCAGAAAATGTAGATACGATAGGAAGATTTATAAATCGTGATAAAGAAACAGGAACACCATATGCATATGCTGTAATTAACGTTCCAAGAGAATTACATAGTAAAGTAACATTATTTTCATTATATGGAAAAATGGATTTATCAGGAAAATTTATTTCAGATCTTTACAATAAAGAAACAGGAGAAGTTTGGAAAATCCATGAAGAAGGATTTAGCTTCCCACAAAAAACAGAAGAAACAAGAAAACAAATGATAGAAAAAGAGGAAAGAACTTTTAAAGAAATTGAAAATCTACCAGTTCTATCAAAAAGAAAATAAAAAAAAGGCAGGGCTTTAAATTACCTGCCTTTTTTGTTTTGAATTATTGTACCCAAATATCTCACTTATAGAATCTAATTCACTAGAATTAAAAATTCCACCATGAATAATTGAATTAAATATAGTTTGCTCATCTGATAATGAAATATCACTTTCTTTTAATGTTTGATAATTACTAATAACTTTATTTCTTGATACAAATACACCGTTTATATTGTAAACTTGATGATTTTCTATAAAGTTTGATAAACAATTAGGTTCATAGTCAAAATTAGTTTTCTTTCGCTGTGAAGTAGATAATATTTTAAAAGCCTCAGCATCTTCATAATAACGAGTGGCATTTAAAACATATTTACCAACTTCATCATCTGAAATCGACATGCCACCAACTTTAAATGTTTCATCAGTGATTATGCTATTTAATTTTAAAGTATCAATATTTTGTATAGGAATTCCAAGCTGAATACATAATTTAATTCTATTAATAATTTTATAAGCATCTTGATTTATCATATCAGGTGAGTTTTTAATCATATCATAAAGGCCTAATTCTATAAATTGATCCAAAAATTTAATTCTAGATAAATCTTGAAAAAATTCAAAGTTTTTTATTTTTCCATAACTAATATCATATTCATCAATTAATTCTAAATTAGATTTTAATGTTTCTTTATCTAAAATTAAAACAGAAGGGGAAGAGTTAGATACTCTATTTGTACTGATTTTTCTTTTTCTTAGTTCATTTATATTAGATAATAAATCAGAAAATCTCCCATCTTTTATTCGCATTTGTTCTTTCAATTCATTAGAAATTGTATCAACAAATATTTCCGGATATTTTTCAACAAATGAATTTGATATTAAATTTTGATTAAGTAACTTACTAATTGTGTTAACAATTCCTGGATTTGAAAGTACTAGTATATCTCCGATAGGAAAACTCTTATTTTTTAAAAAAGAAAATCTCTTATCACTAAATAATTCCATCATCTTTCTAATGGATTCTATATTTCCATATAAGGCTATATGCTTTTTTTCCTCATCTGTTAATCTTGAAAACTTGAAATAACTGTTTCTAAATAATTGTTCTAATATAGTTAATTTTTCTTCTTCTTTTAATTCTTGCTCAATTTTTAAATATAAATTTCTATTATGTATTAATGAATATTCAAGTAATGTATATCTAACTGATTCAGGAAGTGAAGAAAGTAGTGATTTAGTAAAATAAATTGTATCTTTAAAACTAATGCTTTTAATTTTTTCTTTAATAGTAGATAGTTTCTTTTCTCGTGCTTTAATTGATCTATTTAAAAACTGTTCTCTTTCCCTAATACTAGCAATTAAATCATATACTTTTCCTTTTTCTAGTTTATCTTTGGTAAAAGGCTCAATTCCTAATGACATAATTTTCTTTAACCCTTTACCAACATCATCGTCTTTTTCAGTAGGTTCATATTTTGTTCTATAAACAAAAATATCTTCTTTTATTGATATAACTACACTTATTCCTAATATAACATCAAAGAATTCATCAGTATAACTAATTAATAAATCAAAAAAACTTTTTCTAGCCTCAGGAGTATCTCCTATATTTCTCTTTAATAATGAATTAATTTTAATTAATTGAGAAAGAAGTCCTGCATTCTTTATCATTTGTAAATCTTCATTATTATTGTCCATTTCATCAATGTCGTAACTAAGGTTTGCTAAATGATCTACTAAATTATGATCATTAAATTCAAAAAGTAGTGAAAAAATATCTTTAATACTTTTGTAAGAACTTATATAATCTAAGAAATGAAAATTATTAACTTTCTTCTGTAATTCTTGAAATGGCTCTCTAAATTCTGCTAAACAAAGATAAGCCAAACAAAACTCTTTATTAGATATTTTTTCAACACTTAAAGGATCTGAGTCAATATTAATTTTTTTAAGAAATGATTGTAAAAATTGAAGTTCTAGTTTTTCATCATATTGATCCTCAAGAGGAATGTCATAAGTTTCTTCTATTTTTTTTAAAAGCATCTCCATATTATTCACCCTCCTTAATCTTCTTTTTTTGAACACTAAGAAGAGAGACTAATTGATTAAATGACTCTTCATTTTCTTTTAAATATTCTTGACTATCTAAAGAAGACATAATACTTTCTTTTTGAGATGAAAACCTATTACTTCGTCTTGATAATAATTCAGAATAAAGTGAGGAGTTTTGGAATCTTTTAGCAATAGCTCCCAAAATAATAACTGTATCATTAGTTAAGTTTGCAAAGAAAACTCTTACATCACCTTGTCTAATAGCATAAATGTGTCTTAATTCTTCATGATTATAAAATTTCTTAATATGTTTGACTTTACCATCTTTAATATTATTTAAAATAGTTAAAATATAAGGATAATCAGATACATCAATATCTAAAACGTCAGATATTATTCTTGGTTCACCTTTAGTATTTTTAAGAAAAACAATCTTCTTTTTAGAAACGGAATCTTTGTCGCTTATTTCTTCTTGTGCTACGCTATCTTGATTTTCTTGAATATATTCTTTAATAATCTTTACAATATTTTTATATTTTTCAACTTCATCTAACCAAAAGTCTTTATCGTCTTGACTAGATAATTCAAAAGCATCATTTATATCATTATAAAAAGATAAAAGAAGAGAAAAAATTATATCGTCATAATCTTTTTCAAAAGAAGAAGGAAGAAGTTCAGTTATGAAATCAGTATCGTCACAAGATAAAATGGAGTTTCTATATGTGCTAACATCAAGCAAGTTATTTTTAGTAACATGGAGGATGAATTTATCTTCACGATCATCCTCAGGCTCTGAAATAACATCACCACTTGAGTTATTTTTTCTTCTTAAGTCACTTTCTAACTTATCTTGCAACCTTAAATTGTAATCAAAGATAGTATAAAGAATTTCCTCACTCAATGTAAGAGATGCTTCGTGCTCCTCTAAATATGAAGTAACGCCTTCAATATCTTTAACATAACCATAACAATCTTTAAATAATTCTATAACGTCTTCTGCCTTCATAAATACCTCTTAAAAGTGCTAGTTATTTTAACATCTTTTTAATTTTTTGTCAATTTTATGAACTTCTATGTTATAATAGAATTAAATAATTTATAGGAAGAGGTTTTTTATGTTTATTGGTAAGTATAATAAGTCATTAATAGTAACTTATATAGGAGTAGCATTTGCAATTATTGGTATGTACTTTGCTTTTGCTAGTGAAGCAAAATACTCGATGATTTGTCTAGTGCTAGCAGGAATTTGCGATTTGTTTGATGGAAAAATTGCAAGAATGTGTAAAAGAACTAAAGATGAAATATCATTTGGAATTCAATTAGATTCATTAGCTGATACAATTGATTTCGTTGCTTTTCCAGTTGTATTTGGATTATCTTTAGGACTTAATAGTTGGTATCATATAGTAGGTTATATTCTACTTGCAATGGCAGGAGTTCAAAGACTTGCACATTTCAATGTATTAGTCGGAAGCAAAGAAGGAGATGCACCAGTTAAATTCTATAGTGGATTACCAGTTACATCAACATCAGTAACATTTCCGTTAATTTGGCTATTATCAGGACTTATGGGTACTGGAGTTTATCACATTGTATATATATGTTTGGTATATTTAACAGCATTTTTATTTGTTGCTAATATCAAAATACCTAAATTTAAAGGAATAGCATATCCAATATTAGCAGTAGTTGCAATAGCTGGAATAATAGCATTATTCTTGGTGTAGACTATGAAAAATGAAATAATAATTAGAAAAAATAATAAGAAAATAGAAGAAAGAAGCCCTAAGGGTGCCTCTTTTTTGTATGATAATATATTTGGAAGAGTAGTATTATATTTTGCAAGAAAAAGATTTGTCTCACGTATTGCTGGAAAATACATGGATACTAAACTATCATGTAAGCATATTGATTCATTTATTAAAAACAACAATATTAATATGTCTGATTATCCTGAAGTAGAATATAAATCATTTAATGAATTTTTTTCAAGAAAAATAATACCATCTAAAAGAAATTTCTCGAAAAAAGATACAGATTTTGTGTCACCAGCTGATTCCAAATTGTTAGTATACAAGATAGATGAAAATAGAACTTTTACAATAAAAGGTAAAACCTACACGATAGAAGAAATATTAAGAGATGAAAAATTAGCAAAAGAATATAAAAATGGATACTTCTTAGTGTTCAGATTATCAGTAGATGACTATCATAGATATTCTTTTATTGATGATGGAGAAGTTCTAAGTACAAAAAAAATAACGGGAACGTTTCATACAGTAGGGCCAATTGCCTTTAAAAAATATAAAGTATATAGTGAAAATCATCGTGAATATCAAGTTTTAAAAACAAAAAACTTTAAAGATATCATTCAAATGGAAGTTGGAGCATTAATGGTTGGAAAAATAGTAAATCATAATATTACTAATTTCAAAAGAGGAGATGAAAAAGGATACTTTTTATTTGGAGGATCAACAATTGTAATAATGGTTAAAGAAAATGTTATAGAAATAGATAATGATATTTTAGAAAATTCCAATAAAAATATTGAAACTAAAATACAATTAGGAGAAAAAGTGGGAAAAAAGGTAGTGAAATAAATGATAAGGTTGAGAAAAGCAGTTCTTATTATTCATGGTTTTGCAGGAGGAACGTATGACCAGGAATATCTAGCCAATCATCTTGAATTAAATGCTAAATTAGATGTTTATAATTTTACACTTCCAGGGCATGATGTAAAATCACGTGAAAAAGCAACTTGTGCATCATGGATAGAAGAATCCGAAAGACAATTGAAGTTTTTAATAGATCATGGATATAAAAAAATATATTTGGTTGGTCATAGCATGGGAGGAGTTATTGCATGCTATCTTGCAACAAAATATAAAGAAATAAAAAAAATAGTACTTGCAGCGCCAGCATTTACTCATCTAGCGTCAGAAAAAGAAGGCGGAATTCTAGGTGCTATTGGAAAAAGCCCAGAAATAATAAAATCATATAGCACAGATGAGTTTTTTACAAGAGTAAGAAAACTTCCAATGACTGCAGTAAAAGAGTTCTTTAAATTAATTGAAAAATATCAAGATACACCTGAAGAAATAAAAATACCAGTAATGATTTTGCATGGTACAAAAGATCAAATTGTACCTATAACGTCATCAGAAGATATCTTTGAGATAATACCGTCAAAGCACAAATATTTTGTTAAAATAGAGGATTACTATCATGATCTATTTAAAGGAAAGAAAGTATACGACTTATCAGAAGAAATTGAAAACTTTCTAATTAAGCCATCGTTCATGATAAAAACAAAAAACAAAGAAATGTAAAAGATAATTATGAAAGAGCAAATAATTGAAGTAAGAAAAAATAATACTAAAGATTTTTATAAGAAAATCAGACTACTAAAATTAAAAAGAAAGTTTGGCTATAAGTTTAAAGTAAAATATAATGGTAAACTTTATTCTAAAGATGATAAATATCCTAAAGAAATTGAAGAAATAATAAATATTATAAATATAATTAATGCACCTTCAAAAAAAGAAAAATATAGTCTTGTATATGACTATGCATGCGAGTATTTAGATAACGAATTCCGTGGAAAAAATCTATGCGGATTTGAAAATGATATTTGTATATGTAACAGATGCAAACCCAAAGAGAAACAAGTAGGAAGCTGTTGTGTTAAAACATCTACTGGTGAAGTATGCAAGCACTTTGATGATATAAATAAATGTTGTAAAATCAAATGCCTTGGTTGCAAACTTTATGTGTGCATTCCATTATATAAAAGTAATATAAAGTTTCCAGTTAGAAAAGTATCGTACCTAAAGTATTTCTTAAGCTTTAGGCAAAAATGTATAGTAAAATCAAATGTTTTTGTAGATAAAGAATATGTGTTAAATAAATTAGTTAAATTTTATATTTGGGTTTAATATTTACAAATTTTAAATATATAGTAAAATTATGTTAAGGAGAGAAATTTAAATGAATGAAGATATAATTAATATTACAGAAGAAAAAATGTTAAAAGCAGTAGAAAATGTAGAAAAAAGATTTACAACTGTTAGA
>JAGALD010000017.1 GCA_017625395.1 Bacilli bacterium
CTTATGGAAGAAATTTTTGGACATAGTGTTGATATAGATAAGGCAAAACCTACTAATTCAGAATTTATTGTTACAGTTGCAGATAAATTAAGATTAGAATTTTATAAGTGTTCTGTTTAGTCAAATGTTGTAAGTAAGGATGTGTTTTTATGAGAAATGTGAATTTATTTGATAGGGATGAATATATTCCAGATCCAGCAGATTATGAGGTTAGAGAAATTAGAGACTTAATTGATTTAGCTGAAAAGAATTTTTTATCTGATAGAGAATTTGAATCTTCAGAGGAATTATTAATTGATTACAAATATAATTGTGAAGATTTAGTTGATGATTTAATGGGAGTAAATGCAAGATATGACTTTGATATTAATTTAACATGCGAGCAATTGCAGTTTCTTGATGGAAAATATTTTAATCAGTCTTTTGAGAAAGATGATTATGGTGAAATGGTGCAAAAAGATACACTTAGTGGGTGGGTGCCACGTTCTAATGCAATTAATAGAGTTTTGTTTGATGCAGGTCATGTTTTAGGATTAAAAAATGAACTAGGAAAGTATTATCGTTTACTTGCGGTTGGAAGATTTGCGCAAGGTGTGTGGCAAGGTAGGTTAGAAAATGCAGTTTCTATTGGTGACGAAACTATTTTTGAAGATGTATTTGAAGAAATGAAAGTTTTAAGACCATGTACATATCAAACAGATTTTGATAAGCTAGTAAATGGTTTGTTTGGTGAATCTGTTGATGTTGACTTTGGATCTAAAGTAATTAAATAGACGAATTAGGACTTAAGTATTTAAGTCTTTTTTTTAACATTACTTGACTAGCTAATTTATTAATATTATAATATAAAGTATAAAAAATGGTATAGGAGGTCACTTTATGGAGCGTAAGATATTAAAGTTCTTAGATCATTGGAAAAATGATGATAATAGAAAACCTTTGGTTGTGTATGGTAGTAAACAAGTTGGTAAAACATATACTGTTTTAAAGTTTGGTGAAGAAAATTATAATAATGTTGTGTATATTGATTCTGATAATAATGAGCAATTAGTTAGTGGCCTTAAAAAAGAGAAAACAATAGATAGTATTATTTCGAAATTAAAGGAGATAACTAGTGATGTTATTGAAAAAAATCGTACATTAATAGTTATAGATAATGTTAATAGCGTTGATATTGTTAATACTATTAAAACTTTTGGTAAGTTTAAAAATGAATATCATGTAATTTTAATAACTTCTCTTAAGGAAAATTTATCTAGATTTAAAGGTGTAGAGCTTCAATTTAAGTCTTTAATGCCAATGGATTTTGAAGAGTATTTAGTTGCTATTGGTAAAGAGGATTTAGTTGATTTTATTAGAGTTTCATTTAAAAATAATAGTAAAATGCCTTTTCATTCCATTGCTATGGAATATTTTGATGATTATATTTGTACTGGTGGTATGCCAGAAGCAGTTAGTGTATCTATTAATGATGGCAATTTATTGCTACTTAATTCTGTTTTTGATAAGATTTTTGATGGTTATAAGAAGGAAATGGGGCTTCAAGAAAACTTAATTGATATTACAAGAAGTTTTGAAGTTTATGATAGTATATCTCAACAATTGCAGAAACCTAATAAAAAGTTTCAATATGGTCTTATAAAAGATGGCGGACGTTCTAAAGAATATGAAAATTCGTTAAATTTTCTTCACAACAATGGATTTATTTATAAGTGTTATAAACTTAATGAAGTAAAATCTCCGCTTTCTGCTTGTAAAGATAAAGATAATTTTAGAGTTTATATGAACGATACAGGGCTTTTATATAAGAAAATGCATTTAAATAGAACAATTTTAGATAATTCACCAGAATTAAAAAGTATTTTATATGAAAATAGTGTTGCAGTTAGTTTGATTAATTGTGGCTATAGTCTTCAGTATTATCAATCTCTTGGTAAGGCAATTGTGGATTTTGTTATTCAAACTAGAACGGGTAGTATTGTTCCTGTTGAATTGGTTCCGTTAAATAAAACAAAATCTAAATCGTTATCTCAATTTACTTCTAAATATGAAGTTAAGGAGTCAATAAGAATTACTCAAGATAACTTTTGTGTAAAAAAAGGTGTTAGATATATTCCTGTTTATGCAACGTTTTGTTTAAGTGATTTAGTTTAGGAGGATTTTATGAATAAAGTAATGTTATGTATTTTAGATGGATTTGGTATAAATAATAAAAAAGATGGGAATGCGATTGCATTAGCAAAACATCCTAATTATGATTATTTATGGAATAACTATCCACATACTAGTTTGGTTGCTAGTGGAAAGTTAGTTGGATTACCAGAAGGTCAAATGGGAAACTCTGAAGTTGGACATTTGAATATTGGTGCTGGTAGAATTGTTTATCAGCCTTTGGAATTAATTAATTCACATATAGAAAATGGAAAGTTTTTTGAAAATGAAGAAATATTAAATATTATGAATCATGTTAAAAAAAATGATTCTAAATTACATATTTTTGGACTTTTAAGTGATGGTGGTGTACATTCTCATATAAATCATTTACTTGCATTGATTGATATGTGTAAAAAAGAAAATATTAATAAAGTGTATTATCATTTGTTTCTTGATGGAAGGGATACTCTTCCAAATATTGGAATTCAATTTTTAGAACAATTAAATTCTAAGATAGAAGAAACTGGAGTTGGTAGTGTTGCTACAATTTCTGGAAGATACTATGCAATGGATAGAGATAATAGATGGGATAGAGTAGAAAAAGCATATGATGCTATAGTAAATGCTAAAGGTGAAGAATATTCAAGTTATAAAGAATGTATAGATAGCAATAATTCAAGAGAATTAACTGATGAGTTTGTTGTTCCTGCAGTTATTAATAAAGATGGTGTTGTATCAGAAAATGATGGATTAATAGTATTTAACTTTAGACCTGATAGATTAAGAGAATTGTTTATGGCGTTAACTAATCCTGAGTTTAATGAATTTGCTGCTAAAAAGTTTAATAATATCAAGTTAGTTACAATGATGAAAGTAAGTGACGATGTTGTTACAACAAATGCGTTTAAGAACGAAAAACTTGATAATACTCTTGGAGAATATATTAGTAATCTTGGATTACGTCAACTTCGTATTGCTGAAACTGAAAAATATGCACACGTTACTTATTTTTGCGACGGTGGTATTGAAAAAGATATGCCTGGTTGCACTAAAAAGCTAATTCCATCTCCAAAAGTGGCAACATATGATTTGAAACCTGAAATGAGTGCAAACGAAGTTACTGACGAATTGTTAAATATAATAGATGATTATGATTTAATTATCTTAAATTTTGCAAATTGCGATATGGTTGGTCATACTGGCGACTTGAAAGCTGCAATAACTGCTGTTGAAACTGTTGATAATAATTTGGGTAGAATTATAGAAAAAACAAGCGAACTAGGTATTACTTTATTAGTTACGGCTGATCATGGAAATTGTGAGGAAATGGTTGATGATGAGGGAAATGTTTTAACTGCACATACAACTAATTTAGTACCTTTCATTGTTAATAATCAAAAATATTCCCTAAAATCTGGTAAATTAGGTGATATTGCTCCTACAATTCTTGAGATTATGGGATTAGATAAACCTTGTGAGATGACCGGTGAAAGTTTAATAGTAAAATAAAAAAAAACTGCATTTGCAGTTTTTTTAATCTTTATTAAAAATTCCTTTTACTTTGTCAAGAAGTCCACCTTCATCTAAATTAATTTTTGCTTTTACTGTTTCTACAATGTTATTAATTTGTTCTTCTGGTAAATCTACTCCTAAAACTTCTTCAACAGCTTTTACAGGATTTTCTTTGAATTTGTTCATGAAATCTTTATCATTTTTTACCTTTTCAACAATTTCTTCAATTTTTTCTTTCATTAAAATCATCTCCTTGGTTATATTATATCGTATTTTTGATTAAATGTCTTTATTATTAAAAAATGAATATCTTTTTCTTTTTCTTTTTCTTTTATATGATATAATTAATTATAGTATGGGGTATTGGCTTATTACATTGTCAACATATAAAATAAAGAGGAAAAGGTGTGTACTATGAAGATTGCGTTACTTGAAAAGAAAATATTTTATTTTAAGTTGCCAACTAAAGTAGATGGTAGTTTTTTAATGCCGGATGGATTAACTTCTGAAAATCTAGTTAATATTGAGGCGATTAGTAATCAGTGGGTTATGAATAGTAATGATGATACTAAAATTATTAGTGGAAATAGTTATGTAGAAAGTGTAGTTTTGGCAAAAAATAATTTCTATGTTGTAGAAAAAGGACAAGAAAGAAAACTTTTGTATTCTCTTGATACTTGTGATAGCACATTTGTTAAATATTCTCTTGAAAGTGATTGTGCTATTAATGTTGGTAGTGATTTTGATAATGATTTAATATATAATCACGGTTATGTCGGTAAAAAAAGTTTTATATTAAATTTTTCTAATGGTGTTTGGTCTTTAAAAAGAACTGATCAAACAGTGATTTATTTAAACGATCAGATGATAACTACTCCTGAAGCTTCTCTTGCTGTTGGAGATACTTTGTTTGTTTATGGTTTGAAAATAATTTTTTACGGAAAAATGATATTGATAAATAATCCTAATAATTTGGTAACTATTAAAACTCAGTTTTTAAAGGTTTTAGAATTAGCAAACTTATCAGATGTTGATGATAGTATTGAAGTAAAAGAAAAAAATCTTTATACTGACTCAGACTATTTTCTTAAATCACCTCGTATAAAACGTTTTGTTGAGGAAAAAGAAATAAAAATGACACCTCCACCACATAAAGAAAAAGAGGATGATACTCCTGCTATTTATGTGTACGGACCAATGATTGCTACAGCAACTATGGGTATTACTAATTTAGCTAATACATTTGCAAAACTTTTAAATAATGAAACTTCACTTGTTACTTCTTGGCCACAATTATTAACAGGAACTGCAATGGTAGCTACTACAGCTATTTGGCCTTTTTTAATGCGTAGTTACAAGAAAAAACAAAGTGCTGCTAAAGAGAAGAAAAGATTAGAAAAATATAGAGAATATTTACAAGGAAAAACAACACAAATTAATGATTTAATGAAAGAAGAAGCTCAAATTTTAGAGGAAAATTTACTTACTTATAGTGAATGTAGAAAGATTATTTTGAATAAAGATAGACGTCTTTGGGAAAGAAAACTAGAACAAAAAGATTTTTTAACTGTTAGAATTGGTACTGGTGCTGTAGATGCGTCTATTAAACTATCTTATCAATTAGATGATTTTTCTATGGATGATGATGTTTTAAGAAAAGAACTTGAATCAGTTGTTAAACAATCAAATATGCTTGTTAATGTTCCAATTGGATATTCATTTTTGGATAAGAGAATTTCTGCTGTAATTGGTAATTATGATAAAATTGATTTGTTTTTGAAGTCAATACTTGTTCAAATCTTGGCATATCATAGTTATGATGAACTTAAAATAGTTGTCTTCACAGATGAACAAAATTTAGAAAAATGGGATTGTTTAAGGCATCTTCCACATTGTTTTAGTGATGATAGACAAGTTCGTTTTTTTGCATCTACTAAGGATGCTAGAAATGATTTGGGAGATTATTTTTCTAAAATTGTTAAATCTAGAAAAAATGATGAACATAATAATTCTAGTGAAGTAGATTATAGTAAAAATAAGCCTTATTACTTAATTTTTACTGATATAATTTCTGATGTTAGAAACTTGGATGCTATTAATGAGATTCTTGAAACTGATTATAATCTTGGATTTAGTTTAATTATTAAAGAGAAAGAAATAAGTAAACTTCCAAGTAAATGTACTAATTTTATTAATTTAGGTATAGTTAATTCAGATGTTTTAGTAAATGATGCTGAAGTTAATAAACATCAGTCATTTAATGATGAATTGATAGAAGATTTTGATTTAGAAGAATGTTGTAAAATTTTAGCAAATGTTCCAATTAAATTTGAAGGTGGGGCTAGATCTTTGCCTAATGTTTTTACATTCTTAGAGATGTATAATGTTGGTAAGGTTGAACAACTTAATGCAATGTATAGATGGAAGAATAATAATCCTATAAAGAGCTTAAAAACAGAAATTGGAATTGATGACTTGGGAAAACCGATTTATCTTGATTTGCATGAAAAAGCACATGGTCCTCATGGTCTTATTGCTGGTATGACTGGTAGTGGTAAATCTGAACTTATTATTACATATATTCTTTCAATGGCTTTGAATTATAGCCCGAATGAAGTTGCATTTATTCTTATTGATTATAAAGGTGGAGGCTTAGTAGGTGCATTTGAAAACCAAAAATTAGGAATTAGATTACCTCACTTAGCTGGTAAAATTACAAACTTAGATAAAGCAGAGATGAAAAGAACTTTGGTTAGTATAAATAGTGAACTTAGAAGAAGACAGGCTATATTTAATTCGGTTCGTGATGAGTTAGGAGAAAGTACTATTGATATTTATAAGTATCAAAGATTTTTTAGGGAAGGTAAGATAAGTAATCCTGTTCCACATTTATTCTTAATTAGTGATGAGTTTGCAGAGTTAAAAGCACAACAGCCAGAATTTATGGATGAGTTAATTTCTGCTGCGCGTATTGGACGTAGTTTGGGTGTGCATTTAATTCTTGCTACACAAAAGCCAAGTGGTGTAGTTAATGAACAAATTTGGAGTAATAGTAGATTTAGAATTTGTTTAAAAGTACAAGACAAATCTGATAGTAATGAGATGATTAAATGTCCTGATGCTGCAGAAATTAGACAAGCTGGTAGGTTTTATTTACAGGTTGGTTATAACGAAATTTTTCAATTGGGTCAATCTGGATGGTGTGGCGCACCATATTTTCCATCAAATGTTTTGAAAAAAGAATATGATAGATCTGTTAATTTTATTTCTGATATTGGTTCTATATTGGCTAGTGCATCTAATGAAAATAATAAGAAGAAATTGGTTGCTGATGGTGATGAATTGTCTAGTGTCTTAAAATATATTATTTCGGTTGCTGATAAGGAAAATATATATGCAAGGAAAATGTGGTTAGATAGTATTCCACCCATTATATATGTTGATGATTTAATAAAAAAATATAATCTTTCGATTGTTCCTTATAAAATTGATGCAATTTTAGGAGAATATGATGATCCAAATAATCAAAGACAAAATATATTAAAGATTCCGTTAACAGAAAATGGTAACACAATAATATATAGTGTTTCAAGTTCTGATCGTGATAGAGCTTTAAATTCTATTATATATTCTACTGTTATGTATCATTCGGTAGATGAAATAAATTATTATATTGTTGATTATGGTGCTGAAACATTAAGAGCATTTTCAAAACTACCTCATGTTGGAGATATGGTTTTTGCTGGTGAAAAGGAAAAACTTACTAATTTATTTAAATTAATTGATGATATGATTGCTGAAAGAAAAAAATTATTTGCAAATTATTCAGGTCAATATTTGAATTATTGTATGTCTAATGAGGAAAAATTGCCTTTTATAGTGGTAATACTTAATGATTTTGATGCTCTTTGTGAGGGTGATTTTATGCTTCAGGAGACAATTTCTCAATATTGTCGTGATTGTGAGCGTTATGGTATTTCATTTATTCTAACATGTAATAACGTTTCTTCAGTTAGAGGTAAGATGAGACAATCGTTTAAAAATACCTTTGCTTTAGAAATGAATAATCCAGATGATTATAATTTGGTTGTTGGAAATTGGAAACATGTTTGCTTATTTGATTTTCCTGGAAGAGGTTTGGTAAATTTAGATGATGTATATGAATTTCAAACTGCAAGTATTTTACCAGAAGAGACTTTTAATGAAATGTTAAATACTAAAATTGAAGAGTTAATTTCTAGAAATAATAAGCGTGCTCCTAAAATACCTGTTTTACCAGATGTTGTAAGCCTTGGAATGTTAAAGAATAAATTAAGTGGTTTTGATTCTGTTCCTATTGGTATGTCTAATTCTACTTTAGACTGTATTTCTTTCGATTTTACAGATACGATAGGAAATATAATTGCAGCTAATGATATAAATAACAGTTTAAATTTCATTAAAGTTTTAATAAAAGAATTTAAAATGTTGGGTGCTAATGTTACTGTTGTAGAGGCTGATAAGATGCTTTATGATTATTCTTCTAAGGTAGATACATATGTTAACTCTAATTTTGAACAGTATTTTAATCAATTGAATCCTATTTTCTCAAGCGTTTCTGGATATAAAATTTTAATTATAATGGAGCCTTCTAAAATAAAATCTAAAATGGTAAGTGATATATTTACTCCATTCTTTAATGAAATAAAACGTAGAGAAGATATAAGAGTTATTTTTGTAAACTCTAGTGGAAAATCAAGAGAGTTAGATATTGTACCTTGGTATTCTGGTTGTGTTAATAAACAAAATGGTATTTGGATTGGATCTGGAATATGTGAGCAATCTTGTATTAGAGTTGGAATGTTATCAAAAGAAGCTCGTGTGTCTTTAAATAATAGTTTTGGTTGGTGTGTAAAAAATGGAAATTTAACATTGGTTAAACTTGTTGAATCGGAGGATTTAGAAGAAAATGGATAATAAAATTTTAGTTAAAATTTATTCTCCTGAGCTTGGAGAATCATATGATGTGTTTATTCCTGTTAATGAATATATTTCTGTAGTTAGTAAACTTGTGGCAAGCGTTATTTCTAAGATTACTGGGGTTGAAACTTTTGTTAATAAAAAATATTTATTTATGAATAAAAAAACTTTACAAGTTTATGACAATAAGGCTATTGTGAGAGATACTGATATTAAGAATTCAACTGAATTAGTTTTATTGTAAGAGATTTTTAAATTAATTTTATTGTTTAAGTAAAAGAGATGAATAATGTCATCTCTTTTACATATAAATAATATAAATTCTTTGACACTGTTTATTGTTAGTGTTACAATTTCTTTAGAGTAGAGGGTGTGATTGTATGCAATATGTTGTTGATTGGAACAAACTTGACGAACTTGGTAATGAGTTAATTATGTATGCTGATTTTGATCTTACTAATCAAGTTAATTTAATTATGAATTTGAAAAATTCTGCAACTTGGGAAGGTGATACTGCAGTTGAGGTTATGCAAGAGTTTACTAATCTTATGCAACAAGTTCAAAAAATGATTTTGGCTACTAAAAAGTATGGATTGTTTTTAAAAAATGTTGCTGATAAATATAAGCAAACAAATAATAAAGTTAGAAATACTTTTGAAGCAGATGTAGTTTCTGCTGCAAGATTTTAATATATGAAGGGTGATTTATATGAATGGTAGTGTTAAGGTAGATAGTGCATCTTTAAAAACTTTGAGTCAAAATCTTATTATAGAAACTGAGAAATTGCTACAAATGATAGATGTTGCTAGTGAAAAGGTTGAGGGAAGTAATGCTTTTTTTGATAGTATGGCTGCACAACAATTTAGAGCAAAAATGTTAGAATATTCTATGAATATAAAAAAGAGTGCTGGAACTACACTTTCTAATTTGTCTTCATATTTTGATAGCGTTGCTAATATTTATGATACGTTAGATACTGAAGTTGCGGAAGTTGCTAATCAATTTTTATCTATGGATATTTTTGATAATTTATAAAATAGGATGTTTAGATGAGAAATGTTAATGTAGAAAATATCAAGCTTGCTATTGCAAAGTTAGATTATGCTTTGAAGACATTAAATGAGGCAAAAAATTTTCAAAAGGATATTGTTAATAAGGTTACGAATAATGTAGATGTTTTATCTGAATGTCTCGTTGGAAGTAGTTTGCGTTTAAATGATGATTATGATTATGTTATTAGTAAAGTATTCTTTTTAAAAAAGAAATTACTTGATATTGTTAAATCTATTGATGTTACTTTAATGTGATCTATAGATAGTTATAAAGTTTGGTGATAAGGTTGTTAGAGGATTCTGATGTTGTTTGTTTTAATGAAGATGTTTTTAATGAAATAATAAATGATTTGTTTATTGTGGATGATATGTTAATTAGTGCAAGTAAAGAAATTGATGATGCATTAAATATTATTTCTAAGGAACTTTTAACAGATGTTGATGACGATAAAATTTTAAAAAGTATTTCTATTATGAGAGATAAAGTAACTAATATGGCAAATAGTATTAATTCTAGTTTGTATTTTTATCGAGATGTTGATGAAAGTTCTATTTTAGAATTAGAAATGTTTGAAAATGATTTATGATATTAGTTGGTATGTTATACCAACTTTTTTAATTGAAAATGTCGAAAATTTGTTCTATAATTTAGTTGGTGATATGTATGGCAAGAATTATATTTCATATAGATGTTAATAATGCTTTTTTGTCGTGGACTGCTGTTAAATTATTAAACGATGGTTATCAGTTAGATATTAGAACTATTCCTTCTGTAATAGGTGGAGATGAAAAGAGTAGACATGGTATTGTTTTGGCTAAGTCACCTGTGGCAAAAAAATATGGAATTGTTACTGCAGAAACATTATATTCAGCCAGAAAAAAATGCCCTATACTTAAAACTTTTCCATCAGACATGGCATATTATCATGAAATGTCTAAAAAAATGATTGATTATATTTCAAACTATTCTCCAGATTTGGAACAGTTTTCTATTGATGAGTGTTTTTTGGATTTGACTGGTACTAGTTATTTATATAGTGATATAATTGCTCTTGCATATAAAATTAAAGATGAGATATATGAGAAATTTGGATTTACTGTTAATATTGGTATTGCTAATAATAAACTTTGTGCTAAGATGGCAAGTGATTTTTTAAAACCAAATATGGTTCATACTTTATTTAATGATGAAATTGAAAGTAAGCTTTGGCCACTTCCAATAGATGATTTGTTTATGGTAGGGAAAAAAACTGCTGCTAGGCTTCATAAAATGGGGTTACATACTATTGGTGATGTTGCAAAATGTGATGTTAATAGTTTGATAAAAGAATTTAAATCTTTTGGTAATGTTATTTATGAACGTGCTAATGGAATTGATGATTCTATAGTAGATTCAACTGTTTCTGAAAATAAGAGTATAAGTGTTTCTTGGACATTAGATCATGATAGTGATGATATTTTAGAAATAAAAAAAATACTTCTTAAGCAAGTTGATGAGGTTGGAAGAACTTTAAGACGAAAAAATTTATTTACTACAGTTGTTGCAGTTACTTTTAAAACTTTCGATTTTATAAGTTTTTCAAAACAATCTACTTTAGATGTTCCAATAAATTCAAATGAAGATATTTATGATAATGTTATTAAAATTTTGTATAAAGCGTGGAATTTTGAAAAGATTAGAAATATAGGAATTAGACTTTCTGGATTTACTGAAAGCAGAATAGCTCAATCGACATTGTTTGAGAATATTGGTGATAAGCTAGACAGTAATGAAAAAATTCAAAGTGCTCTTGATAAAATAAAGGATAAATATGGTTCAGATATTATTAAGCCTGCATCTTTACTGAGTGATGATTAAAATATATAATTATAATGAGGTGTATGTTATGATAATTAGCATTATTTTATTAGTTATTTTAATATTGATTAATGGAGTTTTTTCAGCAAGTGAACTTGCATTTTTGTCTTTGGATAAATTTAATCTAAAAATAGATATTGAAAATGGTAATAAAAAAGCTGTTAGAGTAAAAAAGCTTATTGATAACCCAAGTACTTTTTTATCTACTATTCAAGTTGCTATAACTTTAGCTGGTTTTTTAGCAAGTGCTTTTGCTGCTGATGTATTTGCTGATTATTTTATTGGTTTTATATCTGTTGATTTTATATCAGTTGGTACTTTAAGAACTATTTTAGTTATATTAATAACTATAATACTTTCGTATTTTACTTTAGTGTTTGGTGAACTTGTTCCTAAGAAAATAGCTATTAATTATTCAACACAAATTTCATATTTGTTTGTAGATGTTATTCGTTTTGTAATGTTTATTTGTTATCCTTTAATTAAATTTTTAACTTTTTCCACAAATGTTGTGTGTAAAATTCTTAGAATAAAAGACAAAGATGATAAATTAACTGAAGAAGATATTAAAAAAATGATTTTATTGGGTACTGATGAAGGTATTGTTGAGGAACAAGAAAAAGAGTATATGTTTAATATTTTTGAATTTAATGATACTGAAGTTGATAAAGTTATGACTCCTGTTGATAATGTTGTAACTTTTAATATAGATGATGATCTTATGAAAAATATGTCTATAATTAAAGAATCAAAATTTACTAGATTTCCAGTTTATCAAGGTGAATTAAATAATATTGTTGGTGTTATTAATGTAAAAGATCTAATTATGCAATATAGTAGGGATAAAGAACTTAATTTAAAAAATATTTTAAGACCTGTTTTAAAGTTTTCTAAGAATGAAAAAATTGATGATGTTTTTAGATGCATGCAAGAAAAAAGAGAAAGTATTTCTATTATTAGTGATAAAGATAAATTTTTAGGAATTGTTACTTTAGAGGATGCTATTGAAGAGATAGTAGGAAATATATATGATGAACATGATAAGTAGGTGATGTATGAATATTTCACAAGATAATATAAATCAATTTTTAGAAAAATATATACATTTTGTTGATAAAATTTCTTATAAGTACAGTTATCCAGATAATATTAGGCATTTGCTTTATTTAATTGTTCCTAGTTTTGTTATTAAGTATGGTGTTTCTAATGAGTCATTGATTTTAAAATGTTTTGAAGAAGTGGTTGTTTACATAAGTGGAACTGAAAATCAAGTGGTTACTGCTAGTTTTAATAGAAAGCTTTATATTGATGAAGGTGAATGTAAAACAAAGAAATATATTGTTATAAATGAATATAAAAGTGCTAGTTTAACTAATTTAATTGATTCAATTGTACATGAATATAATCATGCAATCAATTCTATTAACAATGAAATTTCTTATGATGATAAATATGTTAAATTAAGAACAGGTCTTGGGTATTTGATATATGATAAAACGACGTTAAAGTTTATTTCTAAGTCTAAAGAGAGTTGTTTAGAAGAAGTTATAAATACCGAACAAACAGAAGAGATTGTAAATATTATTGATTCATTTGGTGGATATAAAATTAATAATATTGAGTTTAGTAATATGTTGTATGCATTAAGAAATGAAATTAATTCAAATTCTTATGTTTCTGATGCTTATTATTTCCAGTCTTATATATGTGAGAATCTTATGAAAAATAAGACTTTTACTCCTACTATTTGTAATTTAAGGTTTAAGGGATTTATAGAAAGTATTCCTGAACTATTTGATAATGTTATTGGTAAAAAGGGAAGTTATGTGTATTTTTGTAGTTTATTAGAGGAAATATATAATTTAGAAATTAAGTATAATAAAACTACTTTATTTAAAAAAATAATATTTAATAGGCTTAAAAATAAAGCTTCTAAAGTTATTTCTTTAATAGAAGAATATGATAATAAATGTATTTATAAATAAAAGAGATTTTAAATGTTTAAAATCTCTTTTATACTTTATCAAAATATGTTATTTTTCTTTCCATTACATCATTTTCAATGGCATCTCTTAATATCTTTCTTACTTTGTCACAATTTCTTATGTTTTTGATACATACTATTTGACCTGCTCTTTGGCTTGAACAACTGCTGTCAATGATTAATCTGATTGTTCCTATTTTTAATAGTCTTTGATATAGTGAAACCGTCATATCAGGGTCTTTTAAAAGATATAATTCTATTGTATTAACTTTTTGTTTAA
>JAGALD010000095.1 GCA_017625395.1 Bacilli bacterium
GCTTGATTTAAATCTGAAAAGTTTAAGTCAATATCTGGAACTTTATCGGCATTAAATCCAAGGAAGGTTGCAAATGGCATGTCTTGTCCATCTTTATAAAGAGGTTCTCCACAGTTTGGACAATTCATATCTGGCAAGTCAAATCCTGAAGAATATGTTGCTCCAAGAGGATTACCTTCTTCATCATTAAATACACTCGTTCTACAGTTTTTACATCTATAATGTGCTGCAAGTGGATTTACTTCAGTTATTCCCATCATTGTTGCAACAAAGCTTGACCCAACAGAACCACGTGAACCAACCAAATATCCGTCATCATTAGAGTGTTTAACTAGTCTTTGGGCAATTAGGTATATTGGATCAAATCCACCTCCAATTATACCTCCTAGTTCTTTTTTTAATTTTTTTGCTACTGCTTCTTCTGTTTGCTCACCATCTTCTTCTTTCCATTTATCTTTTATGTATAAAGTTAATTCTTCTTTAACTTTATCAAAGCCTGCTATTATTGTGTCATGGACTCTTTTAAAGACTTCTTTTTCAAATTCTTGTTCACTTAATTCTTTTCCTTCTTCTTTTACTCTATCACTGTAACACTTATATACAACATCACCATATAGCTCTTTTGCTATACGCTCTTCTATGTTATATGGAAGAGTATCTCCATACCAAGATGATGCTTTTTCATAAACTAAGTCTGTTACTACTCTTGGACAATCCAAGTAACTATTTCCATCATCACTTTTTACTCTTGGCGAGAATGGTACTCCACCTGTATCTATAATTACTTCAATTTCTTCAACCATGTCTACTACTTTATTTGGATTTTCAACAACTATTTCATATGCTAAATCTTTTCCTAAGAACGCAAAGTCATCAAGCATTTCATTAGTTGTTCTAAAGTGTTGAGAAGGAATTGATGTTATTTCTTTTTTAGCAAGAGGGTGTCTTCCACCACCTGGAACTTTTTGATTAACGATTATTTCACGATATATCTTATCTTCTCTTGTGAAATGATGTACATCTCCAGTTGCAACCATTATTTTTCCTGCTTCTTTTACTGCTGTAACAATTTTTTTAATATGGTTTTCTAACTCTTCCTTATCTTTAAAGTCACTTGTTTGAATTAAATGATCATACACTTCTGTTGGTTGTACTTCTACATAATCATAAAAATTTATTATATTAGTAAGTTCTTGTCCTTCTTTACTTCTTGCTTCAATAAAAACCTCTGAATTAGAACATCCACTACCAATAATTAGTCCTTCTCTTAACTCTTCAAGTTTACTTCTTAGAATTCTTGGAGTTTTATAAAGATATACTGTGTTTGCTAAAGATATTATTTTAAATAAGTTTTGTAATCCAGTTTTATTAAGTGCTATCGCGTTAAAATGAAATGTTCTACCAAATTTATGTATTTCATCTTTAGAAATTAATTTGTCTAGGTCATTAATTTTCTTAAAGTTTTGATTTACTAGTTTTAGCATCATTTTATGGAATACTTTTGCAGTTGCTTCAGAGTCATAGTCTGCTCTATGGTGTCCTTCTTCATCAAATTCTACATTGTATCTTCCTACTAATGCTGACAAGCTGTGTCTTGCAAAACCTTGGTCTAGTGTCCTTGATAGTTCCAACGTGTCTATTACTGTATTTTTAAATTCCCCAAGGTTATATTTCTTCATAGACATCTCAATAAATGATATATCAAACTTGGCGTTATGTGCTACCATTGGCAAGTCACTAGTCCACTCTAAGAATCTTTTTGTAACATTTTCTTCGTTATCACAATCTTTAACCATTTCATCTGTTATATTTGTTAATTCTGTTATTTTTTGTGGTATTGGTCTATTAGGATTAATTAATTCGTCGAATCTATCAATTATTTCTCCATCTTTGATTTTTACTCCACCAATTTCAATCATTTGATCTCCACCAGCAGCATTGAATCCCGTTGTTTCTGTATCGAATACAACATATGTAGAAGAAATTAAATCTAAATCAGTTGGACGAACTACAATATTAACAGTATCATCAACAAGTGTTAATTCTGTTCCATATAATCCTCTAAATTTAGGTGGATTTTTTAGGGTTTCATTAACTTCGTCTAATTCTTTATTTATAAGTGTTTTTTGATCTTCATTTTCTTCTTCTTGAAGTTTATTTTCAAGTTCTTCTTTTTTACCTTTTAACTTTTTGATAAGTCCTTTATTATGTGCTGTTATAAGCTCAAATACAATTGGGAATGCTTGACATCCTGAATGGTCAGTTATCCCAATTCCTCTATAGCCTAGTTCAATACATTTTGTAACTAATTCACATGTGTGCTTATCAAGATCTAATTTAGATACACCGTCCATTTGACTCATCATAGTATGTGCATGTAACTCAACTCTTTTAACTGGTGCGTCATCAATTATTTTTTTATCTTTATGGTCTGACTCATATATGTCATAAGTTGTTAAAACCAATTCATTTCCAGCATATTCATCATATTTAGTATTACCTCTTAGTTTTAACCATGTTCCAGGTTTTGTTTTACTTAATACTGAATTATATACTTCGTCATCTCTTATAAATGTTTTACAAAAAATACTGTCGGTACCATCTGTAACTTTTAATGTTAATATTTTGAATGCTTTACTAGCTGGGACAAACTCTTCCATTCCAAATACTTTAGCTTCAATAATAACGTCTTCTGTTTCGCCAACAATTGAACCAATTTTAGTGATTGCTTCATCTATTTTTATAAGATTTCCAAAAATAGTTCTTTCATCAACTTCTTTTTTTCTTCTTCTGAAATTATTGAATGTTGTTTGTTTTGGTGCTTCATATGTTACAAATGGTTTACTCATAATTTCTTTTGATTCATCATCAATAGAAGCATTTATTGACTGTCTTAACTCTTCATCAACAAATACTTCATAAGAAAAAAACACTCCATATTTTGATAGAAAATTAAGAAGTTTTTCCATTGTACTTTCTATACTATTTTTTTGCACCTCATTTATTGCCTTTATTGATAAATCATTTCCATTAAAAACTGTTTTATCAATAATTGTTTTTATCATTGGAAACTCTTCTATATATTTTTCTATTATCAAGTCTAAATAATCTTTTAAATAAGAACTTCTTCCTGTCTTATTATTAATTTTCATATTAATTGTTGCATCATCAAAATAACTAGAAAATCTTGATATTAGTTCATTGTATAAAGAATATGATATATCAGTATCATTTGCTATTTCAATATCAATAATGTTATTTAAATCATCAATATGAACTCCAGCTAAATTTGCATTAGAAAAACTATCAAACAAATCATTTGATAGGCCTATTTTTTCTAATATTTTTTTTAATTTATCATCCACTTCTAACACCCCAAACTAAACATAAGATTAAAAGTATAACTTTTAATCTTATTTAAAACTATAATCTATCTAATTCACTTAATCTAATTATATATTTTTGATTGTTGCAACAAAAATCAATAAAACCAAATAAATCAGTTGTTCTTAAATTTTTTTCAATTGGATATTTATCAATATCAAAAGGCATCCTATCTCTCATCATATAACTAACAAGTTCTTCTCTATCTGCTCCCATATACATTAACCAATATGGGTATAATTGTTTTCTTAAAAGTCTAAGTTTTTTAATTCCCTCTTCATATTTACTAAATCCTGAAACTCTTGTATATATTTCATTCGTAACAAGTAAATCTATGATTGCAGATACCATTTCTCTATTAGTTCCTTGATAGTCTCCAATTTCATATTTTATTATTGTAAAAAGTACTCTAATTATTGCTTTAAGTCCATCTTCTGTATCTTCTTTTTTTCCCCAAACTATATTCTTTTTTGGATTTTTCTTTAGATATTCAACATTGTCCAAATGTGGATGAACAACTAATATTTGATAAGAATTATCTACTTTAAATCGTAATAGTTCTTTTAATGATGCTTGTATTTCTTTTTGATGTGTATCCCAAATTCTCATTAAAAATCTACGATATTTATCTGTTTGTTTCTTTACTAATTTAAATTCTTCTGTATTAAAAATAAAATTATAAATAGTATCATCATCTGGAATAAAATCACTTGTATACTTAAGAATTTCTACATTTTCTTTTTCCATTTTCATATATTGTTTAGAATAATTCTTCCATAATCTTTCTTTCATCAGTTGGATATCTTCAGAAATAGAAGGTCTAAATAACAAATTCCAAGCTAATAAGTAGTCATTAACAACAAATTCTACATTCATCTAATTCACCTTCCAAGTTTTATATATATATTTAATATACCACAATAAAATATTTTATTAAACAATTAAGCAACAATTTTAGCTTTTTCTACAATTATTTGGTAGTTTTCTTTCTTTTCTACCTTACCACGTAATAAAAGGATATTTCCTTTTTGTGTTTCTGATATGTCTTTAAATATTTTAGAAAACACTATATATTCACAGCTAGTTAGTTCATCGCTTCCTAAGATAAATGCCATTGTATTTCCATTTTTATCTTTATGTGTTTTTATTCTTTCAACATAAATTAAAGTATCAATAGTCTTATTGTAATAATTTGCTATATCACTTAATTTAGTTACCTTATATCTATCTACATAAATATTAGTAGGATGATTACTTAAGTAAAACCCAAATAATTCTTTTTCTTTAGCAACTAATAATTCTTTTGAAAATTCTTCTTTTATTTCTATAGAAGGATGCTCAATAATATCTGAATCTATTCCTTTAGCAATAAATGCATATGTTAGTAAATTATCAAGATTGCTTATAAGCGTGTTTTTATTATATCCAAAATCATCAAAACATGATGCATATATCATTGATTCTATATGTTTTCTATTAAAACCAATTTCAATTAATCTAGTTAAACATTCAAATATATTATCAAATGGTTTTTCTCTTAGTTTTACAAATTCTCCTACTCGTTTATTATCAATATTTTTTATACTGGATATTGGAAATAATATAGAATTTCCTACTACTTGATACTTATTTGTAGATTTATTTATATTTGGAAGTAAAAAATCCACTCCAACATTCTTTGCTTCTCTTATAATTTGAAGACTACCGTTTCCTATAACAGATGAAAGAGAACTTAAATAAAAATATTTTGAATAATGCATTTTTAAATATCCCATTTTATAAGCAATCATTGAATAAGCAACAGAATGTGATTTATTAAATCCATATTCAGCAAAAGATAAAATATCATCATAAATTTTCTTCGATATTTCATAACTATATCCATTTTTTATAGCACCTGATACAAATTTTTCTTCTTGAGATGCTAAAATATTTTTCTTTTTCTTACTCATTGCCCATCTTAATATATCTGCTTCTTGTAAAGAAAATCCGGCCATTTTATTAGCTATTTGCATAATTTGTTCTTGATATACTAAAACTCCATAAGTAGGAGATAAAATTTCTTCTACACTTTTACTTGGATATTCAACTTTTAGGTTGTTATTTTTTCTTTTTAGATATGTTTCTGTATCTGGACCAGGTCTTACTAAAGCTTCTGCTGCTACAATATCATCAAAACAAGTTATTTTTAATTTTTGCAATAAATTTTTCATTGGTTCGCTATCAAAATGAAATATTCCATTAGTATTTATGTTATAAAATAATTCTAGAGTTTTTTTATCGTCTAGTGGAATATTAAAGAAATCTATATTAATATTTTCGTATTTTTTTATATTTTCTAGGATATTCATAATAGTGGTTAAATGGCTATTACCAAGAAAATCCATTTTTAAAAGGCCAAGTTCTTCTAAGTATCCCATTTCAAAAGAACTTATATACATGTCTTCTTTTTTTATTAACGGAATTACATTATCTAAATCTTCCTTAGATATTATTACACCTGAAGCATGAACTGTTGTGTTTTTAGGAAAACCTTCAAAGAAACAAGAAACATCATATAAAAGTGATAATCTATCATCATTATCAATAATATTTTTAAATTCATAGTTATTTTCATAGGTATATTTTAAGTTTTTATCTACAAATTTCTTTAATCTATCTGTCTTTTCTTGAGAAATTTTTAATATTTTTGAAATGTCATCAAGTGCTGCTTTTGCTTGCATTGTCGATATTGCTACAATACCTGCCACTTTCTTATTACCATATTTTTTTCTTACATAATCTATTACTAAACTTCTTGATTCATCAGGGAAATCTATGTCTATATCTGGCATCGTGTCTCGTCCAGGATTTAGAAATCTTTCAAATAACAGATTATATTTAATTGGATCAACATCCATAATTCCAAGAGCGTATGCAACAAGGCTTCCTCCAGCACTACCTCTTCCTGGACCTACTAAAATGCCACTTTTTTTGGCAAATTTAACATAGTCGTATACAATTAAAAAATAATCAGAAAATCCCATTTTCTTAATAGTATCTAATTCATATAAAAGTCTTTTTTTATATATTTCTGGTACTTCTCCACCTAACCTTAATGTTATTCCTTGAATACTTAACTTGGTTAAATACTCTGCACTATCAACACCAAGGCTATTTTCATATACTGGTATTAAGTTATTTGTTTTTGGGAATTCTAAATTACACATGTTTGCTATTACATTAGTTGCATCAATACCTTTTTTATCTGTTAATGTAGTAATTATTTCTTGAGGTAATATATAGTTATTATTATCTAAATATGTTATATCATCTAGAACATTCTTTTTTTCTTTAAGCATTATGGCATATTTAAAATATTTACTATCTTTTTTATCTAAATATAATATCTTATTTAAAAATACAACATTATTTGTTAACTCTAGGCATTTATATTCTTCATTTTTATTAGAAAATCCTAAATAAATGTCATAATAACAACTTTTTATATCATTAAATATATTGA
>JAGALD010000096.1 GCA_017625395.1 Bacilli bacterium
CAAAAATAAAAGACCATTAACTACAAATATAAATACACTAAAAAAAATAAACACATTAACAAATATTGAACTACATATTTTATCAATTTGCAGAAAAGATTATCAAATAAAAGAAAAAAATGATTGGTTAGATAAATATGCTCCATTCTTTGAAAAAGATAAAAGGACTATTATTCCAAAAGAAAGTTATCCGCATTATTCATCAAAAGAATTAAAATTAAATTATTTAAAATCGTTAAAAAATGATGAACAAATTATTTTTATTGATGATGACAATGAAGTTTTGAGAACTGTTCGTAATGGTTTGAAAAACATAATGTTATATCAAGATTCTGAATTAATAGATTAGAAGGGAGAAATATATATGTTAAGTTATGAAGGAATATTTTTTGAAGCAGATATGGTTGATTTGATACATTCTTTAGAAACCGAAAAATTAGCCAAAGTTAATGATGAAATACATTGTACTTTTAAATATCATCCAACAACTGATGAAATTTTCAATGATATAGTTGGAAGAACATTTGAAATATATTTAATAGGTTATGGTAATGATGGGCAAAACAGTGGATTTGAAATATTATTTCCAGATGAATTAAAAGATTATTATATAAATTATGATGAACAAAATCCTACAGTCTTAAAGAAACCTCATATTACTGCATCACTAGCTGAAGGAGCAAAAGCATCAAATACAAAAAATCTTAATTTTAAACCTTTAGAAAAACCTGTTAAGTTAGTAGGAAGATTTGGTTATTGGATTAAAGGTGAGAATAAAGAATACTTATCTTATGAACCACATTCTAAAGATAAAACAAGATAATATTTTAATACACACGCTAATTGATTATGTCAATTTGCAAGTATGTTTCTAAATTATCAAAAATTTAGTATAAACAAAGAATACGACTAATCAAAGTAGTCGTATTCTTTTTCTAATATTTATTACTACTCGAAAGTGTCCGAGTTTCCTATCAATCTGGTGCCTGAGGTGGGACTTGAACCCACACGGTGTCGCCACCATCGGATTTTGAGTCCGACACGTCTACCATTCCATCACTCAGGCAATTACATGATACATTGTATCATATAATTTTATTTTTTCAAATATTATTTTTATATAATTCTGCTATTTTTTCAGCAACTTTAATTCCATCCACTGCAGCAGAAGTAATTCCACCAGCATATCCAGCTCCTTCACCGCAAGGATAAATTCCTTCTACATTAGAATTAAAATTCTCATCTCTTTCAATTCTAATAGGAGATGATGTTCTACTTTCTACCCCAGCTAATATTGCATCACTTCTTCCAAAACCTTTTATTTTAGTATCAAAATATAAAAATGCTTCTTTAAGTGACTCTGATACATATAAAGGCAAAACCTCATTCAAATCTGTAAAAGTAAAACCTCCTTTAAACACTGGTTTAACTTCTCCAAAATCAAAAGATACTTTTTCATCATAAAAATCTTTTAACAATTGTACTGGAATATTTCTTTTTCCTTTTTCAAACGCTAACTTTTCAAGATTCCTTTGATATTCTATTCCATTCATGGGATCATTTCCAAAATCATCAGGACTAACAGTTACTACAATTGCACTATTAGCATTTTCACTTTCACGATTATAGTTGCTCATACCATTTACCGCAAGCATACCATCTTCTGACGAAGCATTAACAACATATCCACCAGGACACATACAAAAAGAATAAACTCCCCTTTGCTTTTTAGTAGTATAAGTAAGCTTATAACTAGCATTAGGTAAAACATCACTAAATTCCTTATATTGTGATTCATTAATCATCTTTTGTGGATGTTGCACTCTAACACCAACAGCAAATGGTTTTGCTTTCATTGAAATATTTTTTTCATATAACATTTTAAAAGTATCTCTTGCACTATGACCAATAGCCAATACTAAAACATCACAATAAATTTTTTCTTTACCATTAACAATAACACTATTTATTTTATTATTTTCTATTTCTATGTCTGTAAGCTTTGTACTATATCTAAATTCTCCACCCATTTCAACTATCTTATTTCTCATATTTATTACAACTGTTCTCAAAACATCAGTACCAATATGAGGCTTTTGAACATAAAGGATTTCAGAATTAGCACCACACTCAACAAAAATTTCAAAAACTTTTCTTATTCTATTTTCTTTATCATTAATTAAAGTATTAAGTTTACCATCAGAAAAAGTTCCAGCTCCACCTTCACCAAAAGAAACATTAGATTCACTATTTAATATTCCACTTTTCCAAAAATCTTCAACACTTTTTACTCTATCTTCAACCTTCTCACCACGTTCAATAATTAACGGTCTATAACCATTTTCTGCTAAAAGATAAGAAACAAAAAGTCCTGCTGGACCACTTCCAACTATTACTGGTCTATAATTTAATTTTTTATCACCACATGCTACAAATTTATATTTCTCTTCTGTAGTCTTTTCAACATCATTTGATTTTACTCGTCTTAATACTTCATTCTCATTTTTAACACAAACATTAACTTCATAAGAATAATGAATATTTTCTTTTTTTCTTGCATCAATTGATTCTTTTACTATTTTAAAATCCAATATATCAGAAATATTTATTTTTAATTTTTGAGCAGTTTTTCTCTTTATTTCTTCTAAACTTTTATTAACAATATCCACCTTTATCTGTCTTACTTTAATCACG
>JAGALD010000097.1 GCA_017625395.1 Bacilli bacterium
AGTCTAATAATAATCACCTAGTAAAATATATACTTTTTTATTATTTTTATACTATTAAGAATAAAGTTAATTTTATGTTTAATAATATAATTGAGGTGATTTTATGAAAATAAAAGATTATATGACAAAAGGAATAGTATGCTGTGATATAGAAGATAATATAAGCACAATTGCAGAAATAATGGATTCTAATAATATTGGTTTTATTGCCGTTTTAAGTAATGATGCAATAATAGGAGTTATAACAGATAGAGATTTAGTTATTGGACCAATATTAGATAATGAAAATAGTATTGAGGACTATATCAATAAAAACATTATATCAATTGATGAAGATGATAACATAATAACAGGATTAAACTTAATGAAAGAAAATAAAATAAAAAGACTTCTAGTAACAAAAAAAGGAAAATACACTGGTGTACTTTCCATATCTGATTTATTAACTACAAATAAAACTGATGAAGTAATAAATACATTAAAAGAAATAAAGGGAAATTAATTTCCCTTTTTTAATTAAAATACAATTTTTTCGTTTATATAATCAACTAATTTATCAAGCTCAATTGTAACTTGTTCCATAGTATCACGATCTCTTACTGTAACAGTATTATTATTTAAAGTATTATCATCAATTGTTATAGCAAAAGGTGTCCCTACTACATCACTTCTTCTATATCTTTTACCAATATTACCAGCTTCATCATAATCAGTCATAAAATGTTTAGTTAACATTTCATATACTTCATTAGCCTTTTCACTATGATATTTTTTAATTAAAGGTAATACAGTAACTTTATATGGTGCTAAGTAAGGTAAAAATTTCATAACCTCACGTTCCTCACCATTTTCTAAAATTTCCTTATGATATGCATTAAATAATACTGCAAGTACGGTTCTATCAAGACCATAAGTTGATTCAATAATATATGGAATATATTTCTCATTTGTATCCTGATCAAAATATTCTTGACTTACCCCACTGTATTCTTGATGTCTCGTTAAATCAAAATTAGTACGATTATGAGTACCATTTATCTCTCCCCATCCAAATGGAAATTTATATTCAATATCACATGCAGCCTTTGCGTAATGTGCTAGTTTCTCATGGTCATGATATCTAAGTTTTTCTTCATCTAAACCTAAATCCATATAAAACTTTTTACCATACTCTTTAAAGAAATTATAAAGTTCAGAATCTTCTCCTTCTTTACAGAAAGTTTGATATTCCATTTGTTCAAACTCAATTGTTCTAAATGTAAAATTACCTGGAGTAATCTCATTTCTAAATGCTTTACCAATTTGTCCAATACTAAAAGGTAATTTTGTTCTCATACTTCTTAATACATTCAAATAGTTAACATATTCTCCTTGAGCATTTTCAGGACGAAGATACACTACACTTTTAGCATCCTTAATAACTCCTCTATTTGTTTCAAACATAAGATTAAATTGTCTAATATCAGTAAAGTTTGACTCTCCACATTTTGGACATGGTATATTATTTTCTTTAATATAGTTAACAAGTTCTTCTTCACTCATACCATCTGCTATAGATGAATTAGTATAATCATTTACTAAATTATCTGCACGATGTCTCATCTTACATCCTTTACAATCTATTAAAGGATCTGAGAAACTCCCAACATGCCCTGATGCTTCCCAAACTCTAGGATGCATTAAAATATCAGCATCGACTTCATAAGCACCTGGACGTTCTTGAATAAATCTTTTTCTCCAAGCATCTTTAATATTATTTTTTAATCTAGTACCAAGAGGTCCATAATCCCAAGTATTAGCAAGTCCACCATAAATCTCACTACCTTGGAATATAAACCCATATTGTTTACAGTAATTAACTAATTTTTCCATTGTAAATTCTTCCATATTATCCTCCTAATAAATAAAAAAACTTCTATAAACTGTAGGGGCGGTTTCCCGTGGTTCCACCCTACTTATTCATAGAAGAATCTCTCTTTTAATATTGCTCTTGGATTCCAACCCAGTCATCGCATTTCAATATATAAATGTATTTTAATACATTACTAAATCTTTATCAAGAATAAATTAAAAAAACAATATGATTTTTCATATTGTTTTTTCTTATTAGAACGTATATCCTCCATCAACACCGATATTTTGTGATGTAATATATCTTGCTTCTTCAGTACATAAGAATGCAACCATATTAGCAATATCAATAGGATCTTGTGGTTTCCCATTTGGTGTTCCCTTTGTCCATTCTGCCCATACACGGTCACGTTCTGCTTGGTCACTTCCTGCAAGTTGATCAAGAATTTCTTCCCACATACTTGTTTTGATAATTCCTGGACATATACAGTTAACTGTTACATTATCAAGAGCAGCTTCTCTTCCTAAACATGCTGTTGCAGCAAGTACTGCTGATTTTGTAGCACTATATACACTAAATCCTCCAAGACATGCTTTAGCAGCAATTGAAGACATATTAACAATTTTACCATATTTCTTAGGTCTCATAATTGCTAGTGCCTCACGACATGAATAAATAGTTCCCTTAATATTAACATCAATTGATAAATCAATATTTTCAACACTTTGTGTAGTTAAGTCTTCTGTTAAACAAACACCTGCACTATTTACAACAAAATCAACTGTTCCCCATTCATCAACTATTCTCTTATACATCGCTGCAACTTGATCATATTTAGTTACATCAACTGGAAAAGCAATTGCTTGTTGTCCTAACGCTCTAACCTCATTAGCAACTGTCTCACATCTCTCAGGTAATAAATCAGCTATTAAAACATCCGCACCACCTTTTGCAAAAAGTAATGCACATTCTCTTCCTAAACCACTTCCACCACCTGTAACTAAAGCTTTCTTTCCTTTAAAATTAAATTCCATATTTTCCTCCTATCTTTATAATTCTATTATAAATAAATTTAAATAATGATACAATAAAAAAAGCATGATTTACACAATTAACCATACTTTTACTTTATTAATATTGAATTCCCCATACTACATGATGTTTAGCATCTTTTCCACACACAACACATTTTCCATCAATAAGTTTTTCATCTTCAAGAATACATCTTGATTTGCATCCTTTTATTTCCTTTACTTTAAGTTCACAAGCTTCATCTCCACACCAATCAGCATGAATAAATCCAGGTTGAGTATTTAAAATATTTTCCATATCACTTAAGTTATGTGCAACAAAAGTCAAATTTTCACGTCTTTCAAGAGCACGATTATACATATCATTTTGAATAGTATCAAGTAACTCTTTAACATAATTTACAACATCCAAATCAGTACTTTGAACTATTTTTTCACGAGTATCACGTCTTACAAAAGTAACTTTATTTTCTTTTAAATCACGTTCTCCAATTTCAATTCTAACTGGAATTCCTTTTACTTCAGCTTCTGCAAATTTAAATCCTGGAGACTTTTCAGTCAAGTCACAAGTAACTGAAATATTTTGCTCTTTCAAAAGAATAGAATATTTATTTACTAAAGACATAACTTCTTCACTTTTTCCAATTGGAATAATTGTTACTTGAACAGGTGCAATTCTAGGTGGTAATACAAGACCATAATCATCACTATGAACCATTATAAGTCCACCAATCATTCTAGTAGTAGTTCCCCAAGAAGTCTGATAAACATATTCTAAATTATTTTCAGTATTTGAAAACTTAACATCATATGCCTTTGAAAACTTTTGACCAAAATAGTGGCTAGTTCCTGCTTGTAATGCAACACCATTATACATTAATGCTTCATTTGTAAGAGTATATTCAGCACCAGCAAATTTCTCTTTTTCAGTTTTTAATCCAGTAATAGATGGTATAGCTAAAATATCATGATGAAACCATCTATAAACTTCCATCATCTGATTAGTTTCTTTTTCTGCTTCTTCTTTAGTGCTATGAATTGTATGCCCTTCTTGCCATAAGAACTCTCTACTTCTTAAAAATGGTCTAGTCTCCTTTTCCCATCTTAATACATTACACCATTGATTATATAATTTAGGTAAATCTCTATATGATGAAACATGATCTTTATAATAATCACAAAACATTGTCTCACTAGTAGGTCTAATACAAAGTCTTTCTTCAAGTTCTTTTGATCCACCATGAGTAACCCATGCTACTTCTGGAGCAAAACCTTCAACTAGTTCAGACTCTTTTTTTAGTAAACTTTCCGGTATTAATAAAGGAAGTTGAACATTTTGATGCCCTAATTCTTTAAATTTTTTATCTAAAATCTCTTGCATTTTTTCCCAAATAGCATACCCATTCGGTTCGATTACAATACACCCCTTTACAGATGAATAAGCAGCAAGTTCAGCAGCTCTTACTACATCAGTATACCATTTAGCAAAATCTTCATCTCTTGATGTAATCATTTTATTTTTCATAAAAATTCCTCCATTAATAAATTTAAATATATTTTAACTTGTTTTAACATTAATATCAAGAATGTTCTAATATTATTATTGATTTATTTTATTATTAGTGTATCATAAAATTATACGGAGGTAACTTAATATGACAAACAAAGATAGAATAAAAACCCTATTAGATTTGATGATTTTATCAAATTCTTCAATTGGTGCTCATGGTATTACTTTTAGAGAAGAAATAGGAACAAGTGAAGATTTAAAAGAAAAAGCAGAAAAAATAACTGAAGAAGGAATTAAAGTAAGTAGTCGAAATGGTGCAAATTTTGCATCTACTTGTCAATTGTTCGGAAACAAGGATGAATATGATCAAGAAAGATTAATCGAATACTTTTATGGTTCAATTGCTATATCAGTTGATGGCCAATATAAAACTGTTATAGTAGCAATACCACAAACAATGACTGATTTAGAAGATAGAGAATATTTCTTAGGAAAATTCCCTGAAGGTATGGAAAAAGATGATGAATCATATAGACCATTTCCAATTAATGAATATTTTATGGAAAAAGGATATATTCCAAAAGAATTTGTTGTAGGATACATTTCTGGTGAAATAGGACAAAAACCTGAAGAATCATTCTTCAAATTTACTCACAACCCTAATTACATAGGAACAAAAGCACCAAATCAAAGAAAGCAATTCTTTGAATCAATTAAACAAGATTTACTAGAACATGGACTAAGAGAAATAACACCAGAAATAATTGATGAAATAGATCCTGCTGACTTATATCCTCAATTTGGACTAGATAAAAGTAAATATTTAGAACAAGCAAAAGATTATGCAAGACAAAAATATAATATTAGAACAAAATAAAAGAACTAAAAAGTTCTTTTTTTTACAATAAAGTTTTAAATATTTCATATAAAGAATATAAGCTATCTACTTCTACATACTCCCCTGGTCCATGCCAAAAGTCCCCTTTAGGATTCATCAATATTGTTGGAATATTCTTTTCACTAAAATATATAGCATCAGATGTAGCAGTACACTTCTTAATACTTATTTCTTTCTCCAAAATATTCTCTGATTTTTTCAAAAATTTCTTTATTACAGGAAGATTATAATCAACTTGAAAAACAGGACCTTGATCTAATATTTTAATAGAAATATCACTAGAAATCTTTTTAATATTGTTAATAATATCAGAAACAGTAACTTCTTTAGTATACCTAATATCTAAAGTCATTACTGCACTACCTGGAACCATATTAACAGCACTACCACCATTAAACTTTGATAAATTAATAGAGGTAATAAAATCATTCTCATCATTTGGCAATTTATAAATATCAATCAATTTTTCATAAACGTCAAAAAGTTTAATAATAGCATTTTCTCCCTTATAAGGTTCAGAAGCATGTGAAGTTTTACCTAAAATACTAAGTTCCAGTTGCAATAAACCCTTCTCTTCTACAACAAGTTCAAAGTTTTTCCCAGCATCAGGAATAACAGCAAGACTAGCAGTATAATCTTTTAAAATTTCTTTACAACAATTACCACCTATCTCTTCATCAGATGTAATTATAAAAGCAACCTTTTTATTGGTTTTATTATTTTTAAGAAGTGACATAATAACAGCTAATTGAGACTTCATGTCAATTGTACCTCTTCCAAAAAGTTTCCCATCACTAACGTACGATTCATACTTATCCATAGGTACAACATCTATATGAGCACAAAAAATTAAATCTAAGTTCATGTCAGTTGTATTAGAAATAACTAAATTAGGATAATTATCTATAACTATCTCTTTTATAATATATCCCCTCAATTCATCTTTAACAAAATCAAATGCATTATAAAACTCTAAATAATTATCTTTTATAGTCTTAAAACTAACGAGTTTTTTTGTATTTTCTACTATCTCATTTAAAATATAACTTTTCATAATAAATCCTCCTAAAACAATAAAAAATCTATACAGATAGTGCTGTATAGATTTATAAAAACATTCTATAAACGATACAAGCACAATTAAACCACTTGCATCAAAAGTTTCCTTTATCCTCAAGTGTATTTAATAACGTCTTCTTCTATTTACAGAATATTTATTCATAGTAATCCTCCATATAATTAAATTTTATAATTTTTTTTATTTAGTGTCAATCTACCCTACTTACTAAAATACAAAATCATTAATAAACAAATAACACCATATAACAAGCATAATAAAATTAAATATTTTAAAACTAGCTTTTTTAGTTTTATGTCTGAACACTTTCATACCTAAAAT
>JAGALD010000098.1 GCA_017625395.1 Bacilli bacterium
ACAAGTCGTGATGAAGTAGGAATAGGAATAAAGAATGTAACACCAGCTGATCAATTAGAAGAAAGTTTAATTGAGTCAAATATCAAAGAAGGAGAAATTGCTGCAACAACTTCAATTGGGGATAGAGCAAGTATTATTGAATTTAATGAAAGTCTATGTACTCCAAATGAAAAAATTCCAGCATCTACAATCGTTGGTGACAATGGTGAATCGCTTACAAATTTAATATCACAAGTAATAACAAAAGATGGATACGAAAATAGTTCAACTATTAATTATGGAACTAGTAATGGAACAGGTACTTATGTATTTAGTGGAACAGAAGATAGTAAAAATCCAATATATTTCTATAGAGGAAATGTTACAAATAATAATGTAATATTTGCAGGATACTGTTGGAAAATAGTAAGAACAACAGAATCTGGTGGAACAAAAATAATATATAATGGAACACCATCTAATGGAACATGTAATAATACTGGCGAAGCTACACAAATAACAACAGCAAAATATAGCTTATACAATAAAGATAATACTTACATGGGATATATGTATGGAAAAGAAGGTGCAACTAGCTATAGTGAAGCGCATAGTAATTCATATGATTCAAATGTTAAATCAGAAATTGATAAATGGTATTCATCTAATATGACTGCATACACTAAATATTTAGAGGATACTGTATGGTGTAATGATAGAAGTATTGCACCAGATAGCCAAGGAGAAGGATTTGGAACAAATGCCACAAACTATTATGGTAGATATAGATTAAATATAAATAAAACACCAAGTCTAACTTGTGCAAATAATAATGATAAATATACAACAACTTCATCAAAAGGAAATGGAAAACTAAGATATCCAGTAGCTCTTTTAACTGCAGATGAAGCTTCCCTTGCTGGAAGTGTATGGAATCAAGAATCATCATATTACTTAAACAGTGGAACACCTTGGTGGACAATGACTCCAAGTAGACTAAATGGAAATTATCCAAGTATATTTGTAGTATTAAATACTGGAGGACTATATGCCCATTCTGGTAACCTAGATGGAATAAGGCCAGTAGTATCATTAAAATCTACGGTGCAATTTAAAGATGGTGGGGATGGTACGACTTCTAACCCATATGTAATAAAAAATTAAATTAAGGACTTTTAAGTCCTTTTTTCTTTACACCAAAATTAATATCCTTTATAATAAAGAACATTCTAATTCTAAAAAATTATAGAGGTGAATTTATGTCAAATAATGAGAGTTTTAATGCTGATGGACAAGTTATATTTATAGAGCCAAGATGGGTAACTGGGGAAACATGTTTATTTACAGTAGGAAATTTAAGAGATTATATGTATGGAAGAACACATCTAACAAAAATGAGAAAAGCTTTTGTTTCCAAATTAGAAAAAGAAGGTTTTAAAATAACCTATGACAAGAATGATATCGATGAAAATACAATATGCCTTATTATGAATGAGGATGTTTTAGGACTTCCATCTAATTGTACAATGTCAGACTATAAGAAAGCATTTGATAAAAGGATATTTGAAAAAGCAGGAGAAAAACTAAATTATCCACATACTGTAAGAGTTGAAGAATACTTTGAAAATCCTTTCTTTCCAGCAGTATTTAAAAATGAAGGAACAAATGGAGGAGTTGATAAGTTTTTAATTGAAAATGAATCCCAATTAGAAACTATAAAAAAGCTTTATAGAGATTATGCATCTAATCCAACTATCGCAAATGCATTTAGTCTATCGGTTTTTCAACAGTTAATAGAAACACCAACAAATCATAAAACATACATGCGTGTATTAATGTCATCATCAGGTGATGTAATGGGAGCAAGTCTAAAATATTCTATAGCAGAAACTAAAGTAAGAGAACCAGAAGGAGTTTTTGAAAAAATCTTTTGGGATGAAAATTCAGAATATTATTTAGGATGTAGAGGAATGTTTAATTATTATTCTGGAGGAGGAAATATCCATTTTTCTCAACCAAGATTTAGTACTGAAAAAAGTAAGATATTAGCACTTCATGGATTAGACCCATATAGGCCAGAAGTACCTGATGACGTCCTAGAAGTAGCATCAAACATAGCAAGTAAAGGTAATGAAGAACTAGGAATAATGTGTGGAATTGACTTTATATTAAATGAAGCAGATAACAAATGGTATTATCTTGAAATACAAGCTTTCCCAGCAATTGAAGAATGGGCTGTTACAAAAGGAATACGAAAAATAAAAGAAGGCGGAATTGAAGAGTATATGAAATATTGTGAACTTGATCTTGAAGCAAGACATGACGCCTTAATGATGCATATGAATAAGAAAAAGTCACAAGGTAATTCAGATAATAAACCTAAAACTCTAGTATTAACACCAACTAAAAAACAATAATAAACAATGTAAAAGTAAACAAAAAAATGTTTACTTTTTTTATTAAATAAAAGGAGTATTAATAATTTATAGATATAAGTAAAAATCTATTAATTTATACCATATTGAAAAATAATAAAAAATATGTTATAATGTAGCACGAAGTGGCGCATTATTCTAGTCGATACATTATTACGAAGACGAGGGTAAAATATCGTTAAAGAGCATATCTATGAAACGTTTGGTGCTTGCTTTATACGCCCAGTATTGGGTGAGTGCTGAATTTGAAGAAATTATGGGCGCCCGTAATGGCATACGGCCCCGTCCCATCTTTTCGCGGAGACCTATACTTGTGAATAAGCATAAACTTAATTTACGACTTAGGATTAAACCTATCATGTGGCTAAAGTTACGGATAGAGTAGCTTGGTTTGAGTGATATTAGGGGATAGAGACAACTTATAATTAGGTGTACATCTTATTATGAGAATAGCTACTTGAAACTAATATTGCAAAAAAACATAAGTAATGAATAGTATTGTTGAGGAAAACTCCTAGAATGTAGATTACTATAGGATTGCAGTGTATACTAAGTGGCAATCAAGTCGCAGCAAAGGAAACTTACTGCTTAAATCTTTAAATGGGAACAGCTTTATTGGTAACGATAAGTAGATTTAAGGGAAATCCAACTTGACCTAAAGATACAAAGTTTACTATAGTAATTGCCATTTCATAATTTTAGAGGATTTATGAAAAATAAAAAATATAAAGAAAAATATTCAAAAAAAACTTCAAAAAAACCTATAAAAAATAAAAAATTAGTTGATAAAAAATGGATAATAACTATTTCAATAGTTACTTTCTTAATATCACTGTTTTTCTCTTTTCTAGGTGAAGTAATAATTCCAAATGCACATATTATTATTAGCTTTCTATTAATAATAACCTTTATTTTATTAGGAATTATATTTGATATGATAGGAATATCTGTTACAGTTGCAGATATAAAAACATTTAATTCTATGGCAACTAAAAGAGTAAGAGGTGCCCATTTAGCAGTTAAATTTATAAAAAATTCTGAAAAAGTTTCTAGTTTTTGCAATGACGTTATTGGAGATATATGTGGAATTATTAGTGGTTCTACAGGAATAACTATAGCATTAGTAATATCGGATTTAACAAATATTAATTCCCTTATAATAACATTACTTGTTACAGCAATAATTGCTTCATTAACAATAGGTGGAAAAGCTATAGGAAAAAGTTTTGCAATTAATAAAAGTAATACTATTTTATACAAATTTGTTTTATTCTTATCATTCTTTTATAAAAAATAAAATTAATAAAAGAACTTCAAGTATTTATTACTTGAAGTTTTTTTGATATTTAGCGTCTTTAATACGTCTTCTGTTTTGTAACACATAATTAGTAACTTTCTCAGATGTTCTTTTCTTTGAATAACTTTTTGGATAATTATGTAAATATTTATATGAATCAATAATACAAGATTCGAAAACGGGAATAAATCTAGTTCTTCCTGTTTTATTAAATTGTAAGTAATTAGATATATCAAATGGAACAGATAATTTTCCATCAGTTATAACATTCCATGAATGAGTATAATCATTACCGTGAACTACATCACATTTTAAATTTACTCCTGTAGTTTTAGATACTTCATCACAAAAGTCTTTAACTAAAAGAGCATAATCTCCACACATTCCTTTTTTTCCAAATATTATTGCTCTTGGATCATTTCCTCTTTTATTAATAGAGATTAAGTTACCATTTTGTCTAAATGATATTTGTTGCATTGGTTTGTAACTTGTTTTACTACTTCTACATCTTTTCCAATTTTCAAATTCTTGATAATCATAACTAAAATTAGCACATACATAATAAAAGAAATGTTCTAAATAATCTAATCCAGTTTTTGGTGAATGAGTATCTCCAATATGTTTCACTATTGATTTAATAAATCTATTATATTCTTGTTGACATTTATTATCATTTTGAATTGAACTTTTAATAACAGATCCAGTTTTTATTACTTTTGAAACACCAAGAATTTTAGAATAATCTTTTATACTTAAATTCCCATTTCTAAATATACTTTGTAAAGACATAAAACCCCTCCTTAAAAGAATGGTTCATATTATAACATAAAACTGTTATTTTTTCAACTAAATTCTTTTGAATAAAAAATAAGTGTTATATAATATAGATATTAAGAGGTGATTTAAGTGGAAGATAAAATAGTAAAACTAGAAAAGAAAATTAAAGACATAGAAGAAAGAAATAAAAAAGTTGAATTAGATAAAAAATGGGAAACTTGTTTATTAAGAAAAGTATTAATAATAGTTATGACATATATTTTTGCAGTACTTTACTTGACAGTAGCAGATACAACTAATCCATTTTTAGGAGCAGTTGTACCATGTGTCGGTTTTTATTTATCTACTCAATCAATTAATTTAATAAAGAAATGGTGGATTAAAAAATAATATATATATGGAAAGATTTAAAAAGGTAAAAAAAGCAAGTATAGTAGGGGTAATTGCCAATATATTTTTGCTTATTATTAAAGCAATAGTAGGAATAATTTCTAATAGTCAGGCAATGATTGCAGATGCATTTAATAGTGCAGGTGATGTTTTTTCATCATTTATGACTTTTATAGGAAATAAAATTGCAAGTACGCCATCTGATGATGACCATAATCTTGGTCATGGTAAAGCTGAATATATTTATTCATTACTAATAAGTATTGCAATGTTTATCATGGCATTTACTGTTTTAAAAGAATCAATAATATCAATATTTTATAATGAAAAATATACATTCTCAGTCTTTTTAGTAATTGTATGTATCATAACTATAATCGTAAAGCTTTGTCTTTACATATATACTAGAAACATTGCCAAAAGATATAATAATTTATTAATTGAAGCAAATTCAAAAGATCATAGAAATGACTGCATAATAACACTTTGTAATTTAATATCATGTCTATTAACATTAAAAGGTATTTATTTTTTTGATGGAATAGTTGGTCTTGGTATTTCTTTATGGATTGCAATAACAGCGGCTAATATATTTAAAGAAAGTTATGATGTTCTAATGGATAAATCTATCTCAGAAGAAACAAAAAGAGAAGTATTTGAAATTATAAAAAAACATAAAGAAATAGAAAAAGTAATTCATTTTAACTCAACCCCAGTTGGATATAAATATCAAATATCATTCACTATATATGTTGATGGTAATTTATCTACATTCGAAAGCCATGAAATAGCAAATAGATTAGAAAAGGAAATAGATAAAAAATTAGATGAAATTTATTTAACTGTAATACATGTTAATCCTATTGAAAAAAATACAAAAAATAGGGCAACTAACAAATAGCAACC
>JAGALD010000099.1 GCA_017625395.1 Bacilli bacterium
TTCTATTCCAACATTATTTTTATTTTGTTCTGCTCTTAAATAATTTATTTTAAACATGAATTCAAATAATTCTTCATATTTTAATCTCATACTTGCTTCTTTTAATTTTTCATAACTAGGTGGATTATGTACAATATTAAGTGCAGTTTTCTTATTTAAAAAATTATATTTATCTAATAGGTATTTTGGAATATTATCATTAATAACATTTCCATAAGTCATTAAAGCATTATTTATAGCTCCTGCTAGTACTTTTTGTGATAGTCCACTAGTTGTATGATAAACCGACTCGATTCTATCTTGATTAGTTAATGCTCCAAATTTTATGTCTGACGCATTTATTATGTTTTTTGATGAATCATATTTTCCAATAACTATTATTTTTTCTCCAATAGGAAGACTTTGTTTTAAGAATGCTCTTCCAAATATAGATACTCCAACCATTCCATTAACTGTTGATAATCTAAAATTAAGTTTATTAGTTCCTCCTCTAAATCTAATTACTAAAGGAATGCTTTCTACTTTTCCATCTACTACTATTTTTTGTTCAGGATCAGTTACTGTTTTTAAATCAGTTCTTCTTAATACATCATATCTAAAGGGATAATGAGTCAATAAATCATCTATTGTAAATAGCCCTATTTTATTTAATAAAGGTTCTGTTTTTGGTCCTATTCCTTTTACTTTAGACAATTTATCCATACTATCACTTCCTGGTCGATATTATAACACATTTTTTTTATTTTAGAAAGAAAAAACATTGTTATTTTTCAAACAATGTATTTTGAAATAGGCATACTAAGTCTTCATCTAATCTAATGGTATTTTCATCGATTATTGTAAAAGAAAATTCTTTGTTTTCATATAGAGTTGGATACTCTTCATAAGTTTCTTCATTTAGAAGTCTTAACTTATCATTAGACTTTTCATAAGTACCAGATGTTTCTAAATATCCATGACACAGATTTATATGTAATTCATATTCGCCATTTTCTTTTATAATTAATCTAGAGTTTTTATCATCTTTTACAACATAGTTTCCTAGTATATTAATTTTTTCGTTTTCATTTTCTTGGTTATTTTTATCTATATTTATATTACTTGGATTTTTATTATCAGACTTTTGTTCTTTGGTTTCTGTTAATGCAAAGTATACTCCAAGCACTATAAGTATGATAGCTAAAATACCAGTTGCTTTTGAAAATGCGTTTTGCTGTTTCTTACTCATATGCCCTCCTATAATAAAAATATACAATAGTTATAAATAAAAGTAAATTTAAAAACTTTTTACTTGACAAAATTTGTCCTTTCGATTATTATAGAAATCACCAATTCGGAATTGGCGAATTGGTCGCTAGTATCACACTAGCCAACCCCTTTTTATTCTTTTTTGTGAAGTGCCTTCTCAGGGGGAGGTACTTCTTTTTTTTGTATAATAAAAGAATTGCTCATCTATATTTGAGTAATTCTTTTTTTGTGTTTTATTAAGCTTTTATTTGGTGTTACTGTTTGCATTATATTTTGATATTCAGACTCACCTTTTTCTCTTTGAACGATTTTTTTTAAACATTCAACAGCTTGTTCTTTATTCTCTTTATATAGTTCAAATAATTCTATTGCTATTATATAACTTATTAAATAAATAATATTTTTTTCAAAGCTACAACCTCCATTAGCTATATCCTGTAGTGTAAATATCATATCGTTATCTTCTAGAGAAAAATTATCTTCATTTGGATGATTTTGAGAAAAGCCAATTTCTGATAGTTTTCTTTCTAAAAGTATTTCTTCAGCGTTAAAGAATATACTTTGCATTTTATAAAAAAGTCTTTTTTTCATTTCTTCATGATTTAATTCTTGGCTAAAGAAATCTATTCCTAATAGTTCAAAAAATGTTGACTCTATTTCTTGAAATAGTGAATGTTTATCATCTGTATATCTTTCTGGGTTTAAAATAGATCCGATAGAATGTCCTTCTTCATGAGCAAAAGATTGTAATATGGATGGTTTATTTACAGCATGTCCTACTGTTATATATGGTTTATTTAATTTTGGAACAAAAACCATTCTTCCTTGTGACTCATATTCTTCACTTTTTTCAAATCTAATTCTTTTTTTACGTTTATTTATTTCATCATATATTTCTTTTATTTCTTTAGGTGTTGAGTTAAAAAACTCTTGGATAAGTTCACTCATATCTTGTTCTGATAGATTTAAGTTCCATGGTACTATTGGACTTTGAAATGAGAAATTATCTACCGTATATCTTGTTTTTCTTATAAATTCTTTTATTATTGGATAATATATTTCATATCTTGCTGATTCATCGTATAAAGCAAATATTGCATCTGGTGATACTTCATCACTTGGTTTCATTTCTTCTTCTAGTATTATTCTTTTAGTTTCTCCAATTGCTCTATAGATTTCTTCTCTTATTATTGGATTTTTTTCTGTTTTTAGCATTCTTTCTAATAGTTTTAAATCATTTCTTATATCTTTACTTGTCCAATCAGCCATAATATCACCTTTTTTGGTTCGTTATTATAACATACAAAAAAAGAAGAGTAAATAATTCTCTTCTAATTAGTTTCTTGATTTCTTATATGTGGTGGGAATATTACTTTCATTAATCTTTTTCCTGCTTCTTCTACTGTTATTCCTTCTAGTTTTGTTGCACCTGAATGAAGGCTTCCTCCACCATCTAATTCTTGCATTACGCTTCCAACATCTATGATATCTTTTGACCTTGCACTAATTGATACAGTATCATTTCCAATTGATCCAATGGCGTATGATGCATCAATTCTATATCTTAGAAGATAGTCTGCTGCTTTTGCAAGTTCTTCCCTTGTATATTCTGTATTTTCTTCTCCCATGATGATTGCTACTGTGTAGTTTAAGAATCTTGTAGTATTTACTAATTCTTGTACTCTTCTATCACTATTAAAGTCTTCTGTAAAATAGTTTGATGCAGTAGTCATGTTTGCTCCACTTTCAAATAATTTTGATACTATTTTCATTGTTTCTGATGTGACATTTTTTGATAATTTATTAGTGTCTAATAATATTCCTGCAAGTAGATAGTTTGCTACTTCTGGATTTATTTTTATTTTAGCATTAAATAATAAGTTTGCTATTATTTCTGATGCACTAGATGCACTTGTATCAATGTGTTCTAATACTGCATCTAGTGTTTCATCATCTTTATTATGATGATCTATTATAACTAATCTTTTTTTATCTTTTGATATACCATCTAAATGAATTAAGCCTTGTTTATTTACGTCAGTTAATACAAATAAATCATTAGGTCCTTCTATTTTTCTATAAGTTTCTACGTTTATTGTTGGATATATATCTTTTGCTTCTGCTATTATATTTTGTACTCCATGATCCATATCATATATTTGATCATTAATTAATATGTGTGATTCTTTTTTTAGTTTATCTGCAAACATTGCTATTCCAATAGATGAGGCGATAGCATCAAAGTCTGCTCTTCTATGGGGAACAATGATTACTTTATCTGATTCTAGCATCTTTGCTTCTAAATTTACTCTTAGATTTTTGATATCAAGCATTAGAATCATCTCCTTTTGTGGCTTATTGTAGCAAAGTAAGTATTCACTGTCAATTTGACAAAAATAGAGATTTGTGCTCTATTTTTTAATTCTTTTGATAAGTCCATCTTTATATTTTATTAGGCTTTTACCAGGAGTTATTACGGAAGTAATACTTTTATATTCAGACTCTTCTTTTCCTCTTTCTATGATGGTTTTTAATAGGTGTAGTGCTAAGTCTTTATCTTCTTTATATAACTCAAATAGTTCTATTGCTACTAAATGGCTAAAAGAATATTTTATTTCATTTTCTACTATATTATCTTGAGATAATCCATCATCTTCTAAAACATCCATATAAATTGTTTCTAGTGCTTTATCTTTTATTCTTATATTTTCATCTAATGGTATACCCATTGCAAATAATTTATCGGCAAGTAACTTTTTATTTACTGCATGATATGCTTCATAATAACTTCCTTCTAAATATCCAAGGGCAGTTCTTGCAAATGATTTATCATTTAATATTTTTCCATAAAAATCATTACCAAGTAATTCAAAGAAAGTTGACTCTATTTCTTTAAAAAAGGAATGATTACTAAAATATCTATCGGTATTTAATAAAGATGCTACTGCATGACCTTCTTCATGAGTTAATGTTAGTAACGCATCTGTTTTTCTTTTGGTAGGATTAAAGTTATCAACATGTACATATGGTTTATTTAATCCTGGTAAAAATATTGTTCCACCAATACAAGGGTCTTGTGCTAGAGCTTTTGTTTTAGCTTCTTTGAATCTTATATGTGTTTTTCTTTCTTTATATAGTCTTGAATAAGCTTCATAGAACTCTTTATTTGTTGACTTAAATAATTCATGAACTAGTTCAATAATATCTTCTTTTGAAAGACTTGAAGTTTCTTTTTTTTCTCTTATTAATTTTGTTTCGTATTGTGAAAAGAATTCACTTAATCTATTTTTAAATTCTTCTAAGAATGGATAATATAGTTCATAATATGGAGTTAATTTACACACTTCAATTAAATTATCTACTGATGATTTTGTTTCATCACTAGTATCTTGAAGTGGTGTTTCTTCGTCTATAATCATTGTTTTTATTTCTCCAATGTACTCTACTATTCTTTCTCTTACAACAGGATTTTGTTCTTGTTTAAGCAAATCTTCTAAAGTTTTTAAATCTTTTCTTAATGTTTTTGAATCCCAATAATATTCCATATAATCACCTATTCATTTAACCTAGTCATTATTCTATCTTTATGTTTTATTAAACTTTTATTTGGTGAAACATTAGTTATAATACTTTGATATTCTGTTTGGTCTTTTTTTCTTTGTATTATTTCTTTTAAAATAGATAATGCCATGTCTTTGTCTTCTTTATATAATTCGAATAATTCTATTGCTACAATATGACTAAAAACATAATTTACATCTGACGTAATAGAAGGATCATAGCATATTATATTTTCTACGCGCACTGCTAGATCATAATCTAATTTTTGAAGTTCATCTAATGTTGGATTATTCATACTGAATAGTCTTCTAGCAATATTTACTGTCCCTAATATTTCATTAGAAGTATCGTAACTTTTTCCTAATAAATTAAGCATTTCTTGTGGAAAGACTTCTAATTTTAATTCATCATAAAAGAAGTCGTTTGCTAATAGTTCAAAGAAAGTTGATTCTATTTCACAAAATGTAGTATCTAGTCCCATATATCTTTCTTGGTTCATTGCGGATGCAATTGCATGTCCTTCTTCATGTGCCAATGTTAATAAGGCTTCATGACCAGATTTTCTTGCTATTTCTATATATTGTTTATTTAGTCCTGGAATAAAAAACATCCTACCAGATGATGATATAGGTTCTGAAGAATAAAACCTTATATGTTTGTCATTTCTTTTATACATTTCTAAAAACATTTGATAAAATTCTTTATTTGTTGATTTAAATAATTCATGAATTAGTTCCACTATATCGTCTTGTGATAATTCTACTTGTTGTTTCTTTGCTTTTTGTTTATATTTGATAAATGTATCTGCTATTTTATTTCTAAA
>JAGALD010000018.1 GCA_017625395.1 Bacilli bacterium
AAATTCGAAGAAAATGTAACAGCAATGGCAACACCAGTTAAAGCTGGATATACATTCAGTGGATGGGATAAGACAATTCCAACTACAATGCCTGCAGAAAATGTTACAGTAAGTGGAAGCTTTACTGCTAATACTAATACAAAATATACAATTGAGTATTATACTGAAAATACTGATGGAACATTCTCAGTAAATAGCAATGAAACAAAAACAGCTACAACTGGTACAACTGTATCAGCTACTGCTAAAGAAATTGCTGGATTTGCATATGATTCAAGTAATACAAATAATGTATTAAGTGGAACAGTAGCAGGAGATGGATCTCTAGTATTAAAGTTATACTATAACAAAATTAAAGCACCAAATGTTTCTGTAACAGTTGAATCTACTATTACTCGTGATGGTGAGGCTGTAACAGGTGGAACTGTTGAGTATGGTGATGTGCTAAATTACACAGTTACAATTAAGAATACAGGTGATGCTGATGGTTCTGTATTATTAAAAGATATAGTTACAGGTAAATTAGAAGATATTACGGTAGCAGATGAATATAAAGCATTATTTGAAACATCTGGATTAACAATTGTTGTAAAACCAAATGAAACAATTACTATTACATTTAGTGGAACAGTTAAAGCAGGTGTAAATGAAAAAGTTAAAAATGATATTTCATATTCTGTAAATGGTGGAGAAACAACTACTATTACAGGTACTGAATATGATACTCAAAAGACAATTTCATTTCTTGAAAAAGTTGAAACAATTCAAGGTACAAATATTGTAATTGTTCTTGATGAATCTGCTAGTATGAATGGAAATAAATTTGCGACAGCAAAGTCTGCTACTAATTCATTTATAGATCAAGTGTTCCCATCTGCAAATAACAATTCGAATGGTTCAACAGTAGCAGTAGTTACATTTGGTACCCAATTTGGGTGCTTGGAATACGGTTCTGTTTTTGGATTATGTATTGATTGGGGACATCAAGCTTATGCCAATGTTATTGGTGTTACAGCAACTGATTACAATACAGCTACATCTTTGAAAAATTCTATAAGTGGACTTTCAAATAATATAAGTAATAGTGGAACACCATATTATATTGGATTACAAAATGCATATAACATTCTTTATAATGAATCTAATGGTTTATATAAGAACGGTAACAAAAATGTTGTAATATTCTTAAGTGATGGTGCACCTGATGATAATGATGATGAAACACAAAGAAATAACTATATTACTGCCTTGAACTCAGACGGTAAAACGACAGATATATATGCAATTGGATTTGATATTACATCAGGTTCAGTTGCTCATACAACATTAGGAACAGTTGCAAATAAAGGTGTATTTATTGCTGGAACAGATGATTTAACTAAAATATTTAGTACAATTCATTCTTCTATAGCTGATAACACTACATCTAAACAGACTTCTCAAGGTGTTGCTGAAATTGCAGACACAATTGTTATTGATGAAACACACCCAATTAATATAAAAGTAAATGGTGTAGATAATAAATATTATTCAGTAGCTGAAGTTTTAGCTACAGGATATTTAACTTATACTTCTGAAGAAGGATATGAAATTGATGCAACTAAGTTTGCAGCAGGTGATGTAATTGAAGTAATTTATTTTGCTGAACCTACTAATAAACAAGCATTAACAAGAAGTGCTGTTGCATATTCTTATGGTAGTTTAGTAAGTAGAGCAAGAGTTCAAGAAACTCCTGCTCCAACTGCACCAGAAGAAACAGTTGAAGAACCAACTAAAGAAGAAGTAGTTGAAGAAGCAACTAAAGATGAAGTAGTTGAAGAGTCAACTAAAGAAGAAGTAGTTGAAGAAGCAACTAAAGAAGAAATAGTTGAAGAAGCAACTAAAGAAGAAGTAGTTGAAGAAGCAACTAAAGAAGAAGTAGTTGAAGAAGCAACTAAAGAAGAAGTAGTTGAAGAGGCAACTAAAGAAGAAGTGGTTGAAGAAGCAACTAAAGAAGAAGTGGTTGAAGAAGCAACAAAAGAAGAAGTAGTTGAAGAGGCAACTAAAGAAGAAGTGGTTGAAGAAGCAACTAAAGAAGAAGTAGTTGAAGAAGCAACTAAAGAAGAAGTAGTTGAAGAAGCAACTAAAGAAGAAATAGTTGAAGAGTCAACTGAAGTAATAGTTGAGGAACCAGTTACAGAGGTAGTTGAAGAATCAGCTGAAGAAAATGAAAAAGAAACTGAATAATATATATTAAAATGGCTAGTGCCTAATATAAATATTGTTCAAATTGAATAATAGTAAAAAGGAACTTAGCGGTTCCTTTTTATCTACTTGTAATTATAAAAATAAATATGCTATAATTATCTTGGTGATAATATGGCTTATATTAGATATAAAGAAGTAACTAAGCACTTTAATTTTACAAGACCAATAGATAAGAAAAATTTACCATCATATGTACTTGATTACTTGTATGAAAATGAAATTTTGTTAGCTGGTTATAAAGTAGGAAGAGATCATGGAATAATTACTAATAAAAAAATAGTATTATTTGATAATTCTATTTCTTTTAAACCTAAAAAAGAGATAACAGCTATTCCGTATCATGCAGTATCTGCTCATTCAATAATTTTTCATCCATCATCAGCAGAAATATATTTGCTTTTAGATAGTGGATATCCATTGTTACTTAAATTTGTAAATTTAAAAAGTGAAGATAAAGTTAAACTTAGACTTCTATATAATGCAATGTCTGCAGTTATTTGTAGACAAGAAATTCCTAAAAAAGTTTTAGATAAAATCATTAATAATGATTTTGATTATGATGATAATAAGGAGGAATAATTATGAAAGAAAAGAAAGTAAATAATGTTGAAGAAGAAGATTTCTTCGATGAAAAACCAAAGAAAAAGAAAAAAGAAGAAAAAACTGAAAAAGAAGTTGTATATGTAGAAAAAGAGAAAAGTTTATTTTCTAGAATTTTAAACATAGTATTATGGATTATTTTACTTGCTTGGATGGCACTTGTTTTAGTTGATTATTTCAAGGTTCGTGATGAAAAAGATCCAATTTTCTGTTGGTTTAATAATCATACAACAACATATGAAAATGGAACTGTTACTGAATGTACAGGATTAGGTTATAAAGTAATTAGATATAATAGAGAAGATTTTAAAGCTATTGAATTTGGACCATTCTGGATTAGTGATAGAACTGCAGAAGAAAGTAAATAATTAGAATATTATTTGATAAAGAAATATAAGATATAATAAGGTGATTTAATGAAGAAAAACCTAGGATTATATCTTTTTTTTGTTTCGATTTTCTTAATTGTTTTTGGAATTGTTATGATATATTCTTCTTCTAGTATATGGGCAGAATATAAGTTTGATGATCCTTTTAAATATGTTAAACAACAGTTTTTGTTTGGAGTTATTGGAATAGTATTAGTATATATTATTAGTAAAATAAATTATAGATTTTATTACAATAATGCAACAAAATTATTTTTTGTTTGTATTGTTTTATTAATACTCGTTTTAATTCCTGGTATTGGTAGTGTTAGAAATGGTAGTAGAAGTTGGTTTGGTATTGGTCCATTTGGAATTCAACCTAGTGAGTTTGCTAAACTTTGTTTAATTATATTAACAAGCAAATATTTATCTAAATCAAATAAGTTTGTTAAAGATATTAAAAAGGGTGTTATTCCTATATTAGGAGTGTTATTCTTAGTATTTGGTCTTATTATGTTACAACCTGATTTTGGTACTGGTATGATAATTGTTGTTAGTATAATTGCTATGTTGTTTATTGCAGGAGTTAATATTAAGTTTTTTATAGGATTGGGTTTGATTGGCGTTGTTGGCATTGTTGTTTTAATAGTTATTGCACCTTATAGAATGGATAGAATAACTTCATTTATTGATCCATGGAGTGATCCTTTGGGAACTGGTTTTCAAATAATTCAATCTCTTTATGCAATTGGACCTGGCGGACTTTTAGGAATGGGTTTTTTGAATTCAAGACAAAAACAATTTTATTTACCAGAACCCCAAACAGATTTTATTTTTTCTATTATAAGTGAAGAATTTGGAGTTTTGGGTGTTACAATTGTCTCTGGACTTTTTCTAGCACTTTTATATTTAGGTATTAAAATAGCTATTAATTGTACAGATAATTTTGCTAAGTTTTTATCTTTTGGTTTAATTTTTCAAATGTTAATTCAAGCTGCTATGAACTTGATGGTTGTTATTGGACTAATTCCTGTTACTGGTATTACATTTGTGTGGGAGAAAATTAAAAAAGTGCGTTTTTCCTTTTAAAATCAAGGGTTTGGGGGAGAATATAAAAAACTGAAAAAAGTAAAATTTAACTAAAAATAGACTTCTAAACAAAAATTAACAATTTTTTTAAAGAAAGATTGATAGGTTACAATGTTGGGAGAAACAATAAAGTTAATCGGAACTCGAAATGCAATGAAAGGATATAAAAATGTTAGAATACAAGAGTAAGTATTTTACTAAATCTTTAAGTGTATTTGGAGAACCGAAACTTTCAATAATAAATAAAATTAAGCAATATACTAATATTGATGAGAATAGTAGAATATTAATTCCTAACTGCCAAGATGGTATATATGTATTACCATTTGCAAAAATAAGTAACAATATTGTTTGTTATGAATCAAATAAAAATTTACTAAATGGTGGAGTAATTGATAACTTTGGTTCATTAGGTTTAGTAAAAAGATTAAAAGGTGCTAATTTAGATAAAAATGTAAAAATAAAAAAATATAATTTTTATGATGAGAAAAAAATAGCAAAATATGATTTAGTAGTAGCTATAAGAACAATTCAATTAAGAGAAAATGACAAATATTCCATTGAAAATAAATTAAATAAATTAATGTCTAGTGTTAAAGATAATGGATATTTATATCTAACATATTATATAGATGAAGATATAGAAGTTAGTGAAAATCAAATTATAAGATATAATGAAATTAAAAATAATATAGATTTATCTAAATGGAATATTTTATATTATAGAGATAATTTTCAAAGATATACTGATCATAATTCTCATCCTAATCATATAGGAAATCATAAACATAAGATAGGTTCAATTTTATTAAAGAAAACACCTCATGTTTATAAAAAGAGAATACTTGATAGGAGATATAAATCAGCAAGTATTTATGGTGAATCAAATCAGCAAGTTTATGATTATATAAATTTATTAAAAAACGAATATGATAGAAATGTAGATGTTTTAGTAGTTGATGCTAATGATGGCAAAAATGCAATAACATTTGCAAGATTTGGATTTAATGTTGTTTGCTATGAAGATAACAAAGTATTACTGAATGGGGGAATATATAATCATAAAAGAACGACAGGATTAAAAAAAAGAGTTTCCGATTTTTTAGTAAATGATAACATCATAATAAAAGAAAAGAATTTTTATGATATAAAAGAAATTAATAAGTTTGACTTTATATATGTTGATAGTTCATTAAATTTAGAAAAGAATAATCACATAACACTAAAAAAGAAAGTTAGAAAATTAATGTCTAATGTAAGAGAAGGTGGCTATTTATACATCTATTATGATTTAGTATTAAATGAGATTGATGATTATAATAATTCATATTTTCATATTGGAGAAATGCAAAAAATATTTGATTTAGAAGATTGGAAAATTGAATATATATGTGAAAGAGAAGAAAAAAATTATTGTAATTATATTTATGATAAAGATAGAAGAATAGGTTATATTTTAGCAAAGAAAAAAAGAAATAGAAGAAAACATAAATGTCATTATACAATAGAAATTAACAATAAAATAGAATATCAAAAGGCATCGTAAGATGCTTTTTTTGGAGGTGGTAGAATGTCGGTTTTTAAAATTGAAAAAACAAAAGATTTTACAGTTATGAGCAATTATCATTTAAGAGATAAAAATTTAAGTTTAAAAGCAAAAGGATTATTGTCATTTATGTTAAGTTTACCTGAAGACTGGGATTATTCATTAATGGGTTTGTGTGCTATTTGTAAAGAAAGTAGAGATGCAATAAGGTCAACTTTAAAAGAACTTCAAAAATATGGTTATCTTCAAATAGAGAAAGTTCGTGGAGATAAAGGTTATTTTGAATACAATTATTTGATATATGAAAAACCACATTCAATAGAAAAAGAAATAAATAATCCAGATATGGAAAATCCACACCTGGATAATCCAAGTTTGGAAGAACACCCACAAATAAATACTAATAAACAAAATACTAATAACAAAATTGATAAAGATGATAAAACCATATCATCTTTTTTTCTTGCAGAAGAACATAATATTTTAACATTGGAATTAATTGATAGGGGATATATAAATGAGAATGATACTCAAATCTTTTATTATGATGATTTATTTAAAAAGTTATTAGAAGAAGATAATTCATATAAAGATTTATTGCAAATTATACACTATATAATTCCAAGAGTAAAAGCAAGAGATTTTAAAGATGAAGATGGTAATCCTATTCAAAATAAATTTGGTTATTTTAAAAATGCCATTATATCAAATATTCAGAGACTTGATATTGATATTGGAGAATTATGGGATAATGAAGGAATATTTGATGATTTAGAAAGATAAAAAACATTAGCTTGTTTGCTAATGTTTACTACTATATCAAGAAAGTAGGGTACTGCTAATTTTACTACTAATACTACTTAAATACTACTAATTTTTTTTAGGATTAGTTAGACAATAATAAGTTGTTGCGTGTCTTAATATTATCCATGTAATTACTTGATCCATATTTTTAGGACTTATTAAAGAACTAATACAATAATCCTTTAAAAAGTTTAATTGTATTGGTAATTGAATACTTCTTTCGTTTGCACCGATTACTTTTTGAACTAAATCATCAGCAACCAAGTCTCCTTCAGAAACAATACAATCATCTTGTTCATCATCTTCAAAATCTGCAAAGAAGTCAGTTATATCATCAACTTCTCTTGCAATTTCTTTGAATTTTTCGTTTGTATAAATTGGTTTTAATAATTCAAGATATTTATTAAGCAAATTTTCTAATACAATATCTTTTTCATTGTCAGGTAATCCTTTTAAGTCTTTTATAAGACCATTTAATTCATAATGGTATTCTATACCTCTAATTTTTTTTATTTTGTTTTCCATGTTTTCATGGATAGATACTACATAGTCATTAATATTTTTCATTTTTAGCTCCTTTTCTTTTCTTAAAATAAAACCTACTTTCTAGCACTACCATTCGTCAATTATTTTCCTTATTACACAATATAATGTAGATAACTTACTACATAGTTGGTATGGTTTAAAATTATTAAACTTATTACAATAGTAGTAAGTTATAGGAAGGATGTGATGATTATTAAATATAACTTACGAGCTCGTAAGATTTTAGCAAATAACATAATATTTTTCCGATTAGAAAATGAGTGGTCGCAAGAAGATTTTGCAGATAAACTTGGGACAACTCCTACTTATGTTTCGACACTTGAAAATGCTAAAAGAAATACGAGGATTGATTACATAGGTCACATAGCAGATACTCTTGGTGTTTCTATCGAACAATTATTTAAAGAAAGACCAAAAGTTAAAAATCATCGAATACCTAGACGATAAGAATATATAATTATTCTTTTTTTGTGCCATTTTTATTATAACACGAAAAAATTTATTTTGAATATTAGTTTGCGTTAAAATGTGGCTATTTTAAAATTGATTAGGTGTCATAATAGATATAGGTAGGTGAGAATATGGCTATAAATAGTTTTGAAACTTTACAAAATAAATTGTCAAGAGTCAATGTTGATGAAATGTATGCTACTATTTGTAGTAACATAAAGAAATATCGTTTAGAAAAATACAACGAATTCAAAAGCAAAAACTCACAAAGTACTATTAATCCTTACTCAACTGAGAATGTTGCTGCTCTTTTAGATTATAATCATAATCATTATAAAAGATTTGAAAGTGCAAGTGATAGTACAAAAAGAATACCATTAAATAAGTTAGCAAAGATATCTATTATTTTAGATAAAACTATTGATGAACTAATGAAATAGTTGGTATTTGATTATTTATTTACTTATGAAAGATAGAAAAATGAGTGTAGCTATCTTTTTATTTTGCATTTAAAAGGGAAAAAATCCCACTTTGTAAAGAAAAATGTCAATTTTTGTAGTATAATAATTATGGATGTCTTTACAATAGGGAGTGATAATATGGAAACAACAAATCTTTCAAAAATTAAAAGAGAAAAAATGTTATACACTATAAATGAAATAAAAAAGAATATAACTGACGAAGAAACTTTAAATAATTTATCTTTAATAGAAAATGAATTAACAAAAAAGAAATATGGTTTAGTTTGGGAAGAACATATAGAGAAAGTAGATATGGATTTGATAAATCAAATACCTACTTTTGAAGAAGTGAAAAATAAAGAAATATTTTCATCAAAAGATGAATGTTTTAATTTTTTAATAGAAGGAGATAATTTACATAGTTTATATTTATTAGAAAAGACACATAGTAAAAGAATTGATTTAATATATATAGATCCGCCATATAACACAGGTAACAAAGATTTTGTATATTCAGATGATGCAGTAGATCTTGAAGATGGATTTAGACACTCTAAATGGTTGTCTTTTATGGCAAATAGATTGAAAATAGCTAGACAATTATTGAGTGAGCGTGGTGTTATATTTATTAGTATTGACGACAATGAACAATCACAATTAAAATTATTATGTGATGAAATATTTGGTAGTGAGCATTTTTTAGGATTAATAACAGTTGTTGGGAACCCACGAGGTAGAGATTATGGTGGAATTGCCAAAATGAATGATTATTTGATAGCATATTCTAAAACTTCTAATTATGTTTTAAACAAAATAGAAGATGAAGAACATAAATTCAAAACAATTGATGAATATGGTGGTTTTGAATTAAGAGAATTAAGAAATCGTAATATTAAGTTTAATGATAAAAATCGACCAAATTTATGTTATCCATTTTATGTTAATCCAAATAATAAAGATGAACATGGCTTATTAGAAATATCTTTAGAACCACATGAGGGATTTATTGAAGTAATGCCTGCAATGTCTCAGGGTATACAAACGGTATGGAGATGGGGAAAGGAAAAATCTCTAAAAAATCTTAATATTAACATTAAAGGTAAACCAATGAAAGAAAAAAATCGATACATGATAGTAGAAAAATATCGTGACGAAAAAGTTATGCCAAGAAGCGTATGGTGGGATAAAAACACTAATACCGAGAAAGGAACACTTTTATTAAAAGAAATACTTGGTGATAAAAGTTTTGATTATCCTAAACCAGTAGAGTTAATTCAAAGAATATGTGAAATGGGTACAGATAAAGAAAGCATTGTTTTAGATTTTTTTGCAGGTTCTGGAACAACTGGTCATGCAGTCATGGAATTAAATAAAAAAGACGGTGGTAATAGAAAATTTATTTTGTGTACAAATAATGAAAATAATATTTGTGAAAATGTAACATATAGAAGATTAAATAATATAATAACTGGTTATGAAAACTCTAAAAAAGAACATATAAAAGGATATAATAATATAAATTTAAAATATTATAAGACATCATGTATTCCTAAAGTAAATGATGATAATAATAATCTAAAAGAAAATTTAATGAAGAATATAGTTAATTTAATTCAATTAGAAAACGGAATTAAAGTTGATAATTCTACAATTTGTGTATTTTTAGATGAAGAAGAATTAGATAAATTTTCATTATGTAAGGATAAATTAGATAATTGTCAAAAGATTTATATTTCATCAGATATATTATTAACTTCAACAGAAGAAAAAATATTTGAGGAAAATAATATTAAAGTATATGTTATTCCTGAATATTATTTTGCAGATGAGATTATGGAGGTAGCATAATGCAAGGTATCAAATTAAAAGAATTCCAAATTGATGCAGTAAACAAATTACTAGATGCTACATCTGTAGGAAATAAAAAAGAAGTATTAGTCCAAGCTCCAACAGGAAGTGGAAAAACAATTATATTGTTATCATATATTGAAGAATTCTTAAAAGAAGATAAAAAAACAATATTTGTATGGTTAACCCCTGGTAAGGGAGATTTAGAAGAACAAAGTAGAGATAAAATGTTAAGATATTTACCGACATTAGAATCTAAAAATATTCAGGATGTTTTATTACAAGGGTTTGATAGTAAAGATACAGCATTTATCAATTGGGAAACAATTACAAAAAAAGGTAATACAGCATTGAAAGATGCAGAACGAAAGAATTTATATGAAAGAGTAACTGAAGCTCACAATAAAGGTTATGAATTTATTGTAATTGTAGATGAAGAACATTTGAATAAAACAATAAAAGCTGAGGCAATAATTGAATATATGAACCCTAAATATATTGTTAGAGTTAGTGCCACTACAAAAGTTAATAAAGAAGCAGAATATATAGAAATTGATGAGTTAAGTGTAATAAATGAAGGATTAATTACTCGTGCTTTATACATAAATGAAAATGTATCTAATCAAGATGTTTTATCAAACGAACACGAGTATCTTTTAGAACTTGCTATTAATAAAAGAAAGACAATCAAAGAAGAATACATAAATAAAAATATACAAGTTAATCCATTAATTATTATTCAAGTGCCAAGCAAATCCGATGATTTAATATTGCAAATAGAAACTATATTAAATGAAAAAGGTTATTCATATGATAGAAACAATTTAGCAATATGGTTAGCAGATAGAAAAGAAAATATTGATAATATAGAAAATAATGAATCTCATCAAGCAATATTAATAATGAAACAAGCAATATCTACTGGATGGGATTGTCCAAGAGCAAAAATTCTAGTTAAACTTCGTGATAATATGAGTGAAGATTTTGAAACTCAAACCATTGGTAGAATTAGAAGAATGCCACAAGCAAAACACTATGACAATGTATTGCTAGATAATTGTTATCTTTATACCTTTGATGAAAAATATGAAGAAACTATAAAACAAGAATTAGGAAATAATGCCAAAGATACAAAGGTTATATTTTTAAAAAATGAATTTAAAAGTCTATCTTTAAAGAAAATTAATTTTGATAGTAATTTTGATGGATTTGACGAAAGACAAACATTTAATATATTGCATAAGTATTTTGTAGATAAATATAATTTAGGAACTTCAAAGAAAAATAATAAAACAAATTTGGAGGCAAATGGTTATAATTTCAAAAATACAATTGAAAGTAGTATTGTTCAAGGTAAGGTTGTACGATTAGATGAAATTCAAGATGCCGATCGTATTAAAGTTGAATCGATAGTTAATACAAATAAAAATGGTTTTGAATTAAGATATTCAATAAATATTATTTCATCAAGAATAGGTATGAGATATGATAGAACAAGATTAATGTTAGAAAGAATGTTTTTAAAAAGTAAATTATTCTCTAAAAAGTTTGTTGATTTAACTATTCCTGAATTTTATGCTTTTGTAATAAATAATGAAGAATTATTAAAACACGATTTTCAAGAAGCAGTATCTCAAAAAGCAAGACAAATGAAATTAAAACTTGAAGAAGTTAAAATAACTGATTGGAAAGTACCAGAGATGGATTATATAAAATATGATCCAAAGATGAAAGATACTCAAATTTATAATAAATCAATTTATATGAATTATCCTAATAGTACAATTAAATCAAAATCTGAGAGAATGTTTGAAAAGTATTGTGAAAATAGTGATAATATAAAATGGTTTTACAAAAATGGAGAATCAGCAGAATCATATTTTTCAATAGTATATGTAGATGCAGTTAACAAAAAATGGCATTTCTATCCTGATTTTATTGTATGTGATAAGAATAATAAAATTTGGATAATAGAAACAAAAGGTGGAGAGAGTACATCTGGAGAATCTAAAAATATTGATATGAAAGTAGAAAATAAATTTGAAGCTTTGAAGCAATATTCTAAAGAGTATAATGTCAATTGGGGATTTGTAAGAGATTATGATAAAAACGAATCATTATATTTATGTAATACTGAATATACAGAAGATATGGAAAATGATAATTGGATTAATCTTGATGAAGTATTTTAAATGTTAAACAGGTTTATATAACCTGTTTTTTATTGAAAAAAATGTCGAACTTTGTTATACTTTAATAGTAGCAAACGCTACATTAAACCATTTTACTTTGCCGACATCAATCCTTCGATGTTGCAAACTTTTATAATAGTTGCTAGTACAGGACTATTATTTTTTTGTAAGTTTACATTTTTCTTATATTTAATTTTAGACAAGAAGTTCCAATTAATTTAAAAAAATGTTATAATAAATATAGATAAATAGCAGTACATTATCTTTTTTAGGTGTGTACTGCTTTTATTTTTTGTGAAATTAATTTTAGTATTTGTATGTGAAGTATATGCAGTAAAGTAGTAAGAAGGGAGCAGAAAATGCAAAAGGAGAACTTTGTATATAATAAAACATACAATAAGTATGGGAAAGTAGTACTTACTTTGGATAAAATGCTAGAAAAGAGAAATATGAAACCATATAGATTAAGTATTTTAACAGGAATTAATTGGGGAATTATCAAGAAATATGTTAGAGGTGATTTATATAGGGTTGATTTAGACTTATTAGCTAAAATATGTTTTGCATTAAATTGTTCATTAAGTGATATAATACATTACGAAGAAGAAAGAACCATCCAAAGAAAAAATCAAGAAAAAGATATGAAAAATACAAGAAAAATGTTAAATAAAGTATAAAAAAATGTTAAAAAAATTATATAACACAAAGCAAATGTTAGGTGCTATAATTGATATAATCGCAGATACTATGAAAGGAGATTCACAAACAACTAATGACTATACTTAATTAAATATAGTTTATATGAGTATAGTCTAAATATGGAGATAGTAATTTTTAATATCCTATGTTAGTGTAAAAACCAATTCAAGGGGAGATACTTATGGGAAGAATTAAAAATAACTACATCAACAAAGTAAATTGGCAAGATCAAAAAAGAAATCATCATGCCATTAAAAGATTAAACATAATTTTAAGTAGTATTTGTTTAATAAGAGAGTTTTATTCTGTATGAATAATGCTCTCTTTTTGTTTTCTAGGAGGGTTTTATATGAATGGATTATTATCAGATTCAATTATTAATCAATTTGATTACGGAGTTATTAAAAAGAATATTATTGATTTTATTAGTGCAATCAATTTATTAAGTTTTAAATTAAAAAACATTGAAAGACCTAAAATAACACCTAGTTATGAAATAAAATATAATTGTTTTGTACCTACAACATCATCAAAAATAGAAAACTTTGTTATTAAAAAGATATTTTTAGAAGAAGAAATAAAAGAAATTATATCTAAATATACTATGGCAGTAAATTCATTAAATGATATGGAAAGAAAGGTATTCATTAAAACTTATATTTATGAACAGAAAGATGATGTGATGTGTTATGAAGTTGGTGTAAATGCAACTAAATTATTGCAAGTTAAAAAATCTGCATCAATAAAATTTTCAACAATATTAGATTTGGAAAACTTGTTAAATAATTGAGTTTATAGGGAACTCATCAAAAAACTAGTAGGAGGTGATTTATGCATAAAAAACAAAAAATACCATAATAAGATTTTTTTGTTAAAATCAGTTGACAAAATTTAATTTTTAAGTGATTAATTGATTAGCAAAAATATCGATTATTTTATGCTTTTTAGCCATTTTAGGCAAGTTGATGAAAGGTTGTGATATATTATGAGCAAATTTCTAAACAGACGAAAAATGGTGCTTATTTTGGTAGTATTATTTATTGCTTTTATATTACTATGTATTTTGTTTACTCCTAGATTTAAAAATGGTTCAGAAACATCTAGTAATATAAATGAAATTAAACAAGATGAATCAATAAAAAAACAAGATGATAAAACACAAGCTCCAGTTCAAGAAGAAAAGCAAGAAGAAACCCCAAAACAAGAAGAAACCCCAAAACAAAATAATGCTAGTAATAATCAATCAAATAAAAAAGAACATCAAAACGAAAATAAATCGGATACAAAGATTGAGAATTCAAAAGATACTGGAACAAATAAGCAAGATTCAGTTAATAATATAACTGAAGATAAGATAAGCAATGACGAACCAAAACAAGAACCCCCAAAAGAGGTGCAACCCCCAACAAAAACTGCTTGGGAAGAACTTGGAATATCAGAATATGATTACTATAATAAACCAATGTGGAATTGGGCAAGAATAGATTTTTCTATTAATGATTATAAAACTTATGACAAAACAAGAGAAGCATGTATAAATAAAGGAGAAGAATACTATGAACAAGGATATGGTTATTCATGTACTAGCATAAATAGTTATTCAGGAAATTATTTAGGAGAGATGCTTAAAACTTTTTGACACTACATAGTGTCTTTTTTTTGAGAGAAGGTGTTTTATGAAATGTAAATTAATTAAATATAATATAATAGGAATATTTTTATTTTTAGCTTTTATTGGAATTAAAGAAGTAAAAGCTGAAACTTATACTGGACAAGCAATATGGCCATCTGAACATATATCAAATATATATATTAAAAAGTTTAGAGCAGATGGATATATTAAATGGCAACAAGCAAGATTTATTAGAAGAAGTGAAGATAATAAATTTGTATATTGTCTTCAACCTTATGTAGAAATTGACAATAATTTACCATATTACAACATAGAGAGACAAGATTATGCATCAGTTTTAAATATGACTGAAGAACAATGGGATAGAGTATCATTGTTGGCATATTATGGATATGGTTATGACCAAAACGGATATGACCATTCAGCACAAAAATGGTATGCAATTACACAAGTTATGATTTGGAGAACTGTTGAACCAACATCAAGAATAGTATTTACTGATACCTTAAATGGTAATGAGGTTTCTAATAAATTTGCAAGTGAAATAGCTGAGTTAGAATCATTAGTGGCAAATCACTATAAAAGACCAAGTTTTAATACAACTGATTTAGTATTACCATTAGGACAAAGTGTTACTTTAACTGACGCTAATGGAGTTTTAAATCAATATAAAGTATCTTCAAGTGAAAATGTAAATGCAGTAATAAATGGAAACAATATTGTTTTAACTGCAACAGGAATAGGTAATGCAAAGGTTAATCTATCAAAAAATGCTAAAAAATACTCAGAACCACCAATTGTATATTATAGTAATCACTCACAAAATGTTATGCGTGTAGGTTATTACGATCCAATACCATCAAATTTTTCTTTAAAAGTAGTAGGTGGTAGAGTGGAAATAAATAAAGTAGATAGTGAAACAAAATTATCTATCGGTCAAGGAGATGGTTTATTAAGTAATGCAGTTTATGGTATTTATAATACAAGTAATGAAAAAATAGCAGAACTAACTACTGACAAAAATGGATATGCAATTAGTAACTATTTACCAAGTTTAGGAGAATTTTATTTAAAAGAAATAACTCCAAGTAGAGGTTATGAATTAGATAGAAATATATATAGATTTATTGTTGATGAAAATTCTTTACTTGCTAGTGTTGAGGTATATGAAAAAGTTATTGATAGTGATGTAACTATTTTTAAAGTTCATGCTAGTGATAAAACTGGTATATTAACACCAGAACCAAATGTAACTTTTGATATTTATTTAAAATCAACTAATACATTATACAAATCTATAACAACTGACAAAAATGGATATGCAACAATACATTTACCATATGGTACTTGGGTATTTAAACAAATGAATAGTACTCCTAATTTTGAAAAGGTTGAAGATTTTGAAATATCAATCAGTGAAACTTCTGACGAAAATATTTATAATTTAATTTCTAATGCAGAAATAACTGCAAGATTAAAAGTAATTAAGATTGATAAAGATACAGGAGATGTAATTGAAAGAAGTGGTATAAAATTCAAAATAAAATCTACTGCTACAAATGAATACATTTGTCAAACAATAACATATCCATCTGCTAAAACAATTTGTGAATATGAAACTGATGAAAATGGAGTGTTAATTACACCATATCCATTATTATCAGGAAAATATAAACTTGAAGAAGTTGACCAAGTTATTGATGGATATTTGTGGAATAAAGAATCTCTTGAATTTGAAATTGGAGAAAATTCTAATTTAATCAATGATAGTGATTATGGTGTGTTATTTGAAACAAAATTTGAAAATAAAGCTGTAAAGGGTATGATTGAAATTAATAAATTAGGAGAAAAAGTAATTATTAAAGATGGTACTTTTAATTATGTTGATGAACCTTTATCTAATGTTAAATTTGGTTTATATGATAAAGATAATAATTTAATAAAAGAAGTATTAACCGATAAAAATGGATATGCTAGATTTGAAGATTTACCATTAGGAAAGTACATAATAAAAGAAATCTCAACAATGGATAATTTGATATTAGATTCTAATGTATATGAAGTTGAATTGAAATACAAAGATCAATATACGGCAATAATAAGTAAATCATTTGAATTTGATAATGATTATAAAAAAGGAGAATTGCAATTTACAAAAACTGATTTAATTGATGGTAGAGTTATACCAAATACTAAAATAGAAATATATACAGAAAATGATGAATTAGTATTTAGTGGTGTTACCGATGAAAATGGTATGATAATTATTGAAGATTTATTTGTTGGTAAATTTTATATAATTGAAACCGTACCAAATTCATCTTATATACTAACTGAAGAAAAAATCTTCTTTGAAATCAAAGAAAATGGAGAAATAGTAAAAGCTGAAATGAAAAATGAACCTATTATGGGAAGATTAGAGTTTACAAAAGTAGATTTTTCAACTCACGAGCCATTGCCAAATACTAAAATAGAAATATATACAGAAAATGATGAATTAGTATTTAGTGGTGTTACTGATGAAAATGGTATGATAGTTATTGAAGAATTAAGAGCTAATAAATACTACATTATTGAAAAAGAAGCACCATCAAATTATATTTTAAATGAAGAAAAAATGTTTTTTGAAATTAAAGAAGATGGAGAAATTATTAAATCAGTAATGACAAATGAAAAAATCAAAATTGAAGTACCAAACACTCTAAATAATGATTATATTAATATTGCTATGATCGGATTAATTGGAATTGGAACACTTTGCATTGTTTATGGAACAATCAAAAAAAGAAAAGAAAAATAATAAAAGATACTTATTCATTGTAATAGGTATCTTTTTAATTCTTGTGGGAATTTTTGTTATTGGATATAGAGAATATTCAAATAATAAGAATAAATTAGTAGAACAAGAAAAGATAGAATTATTCTTTGAAGAAGAAGTGAATGATCCGATTGAAGAACCAAAACAGGAAGAAAAACAAGAAGAACCTCCAAAACAAGTAGAACCAAAGAAGGAAATAAATTATGTAGCAATATTAGAAATACCAAAAATTAATTTAAAAAAAGGATTAGTTGATAAGAATAGTAAGGACAATAATGTAGATAAAAACATATATACCTTAAAAGAGTCGACTTTTCCAAATGATGAAAATAATAGTCATATTATTTTAGCAAGCCATTCAGGGAATAGTTATATTTCTTTTTTTAAAAATTTTAAAAAAATTAAGTTTAGGAGATAAGGTTAATCTTTACTATCAAAATACTAAATATGAATACGAGATAAAAAAGAAATATGAAATAGAAAAAACAGGAACTATGACATTAAATCAAACTGATACATCAGATATAACATTAGTTACCTGTATAAGTGGTACAAATAAACAACTAGTATTTATTGCACAATTAGTAAATGAAAATTCTTACTAGAAAGGATTATATGAAAAAGATAGCAATTTATGAGAGTTATAAAACTGAGAAAGAATATTCACTATTAAATATTGAACAAATTTATAATGTGAAAAATGGGGAATATCTTTATTATGTTGATGAAATAAAATCAAGATTAGATAAAAATCGTCCTAATTTGGAAAGATTAAAGAAAGATATAGAGTCTGGAAAGATAGAGCAAATAATAATTAAAAGTTTGCAACAAATATCAAGGGATACATTTTACAATTTAGATTTTATTTCTTTTGTGGAAGAAAATAATTGTAAAATTATTTGTCTTGATGGAAGTGATGTTCATCAATATAAATATATTACTGAAGGAATAATAGAAAGACAGAATAGGGAGGAATTAGAAAGATGAATGAAGAAAGAGAAATGAAGAATTCTATTAATAAATTTGAATTAGAAGGAAATGTAGGAAATATTAGAGATATTTATACAAATAAAAATGGTAAATCAAGTTTAAGATTTGATTTAGGACAAAACAATAATGGAAATACACAATTTGTTCCAATTGTAATTAAAGGTGCTTTAGTTGATACATATGGAAAAGAAATTGAAAAAGGCAACTGGATTTCAGTTAAAGGGAGAATTAGTGCGTTTTCAAAAGATGTAGAAAAAGATGGTAAAACATTTAAAGAAAAATCAGTTGAAATATTAGGTTTTGAAATAACTGATAGAACAAATAATAAAATATATACTTCTGATGGTCAAATTCAAGATATTTCAAATTCTAAAGATGAAATGGAAAGATAGTTATGTCCTATAATGATTTGATAGCTGATTATATTATAAAACAGGGTATAGAGTTAACATCAGAATTTAATTACACAATTAGTTTAGATGATTTAGAAAAAGATTTTGACAAAGAACTTTTTACTTATGTAAAAAATAATATGGATGATATATTCAATTCAATATCTAGTGATGAAAGAGTAGCAGAAGTAATATTAACTGACAATAGTTTTGATATGGTTTATTATTGGAGTTATTGTTTAGATGAAAATGAAAAACTGGTATTAGAAATAGCAAACTCTGAAAATATAGAATTAGAATATGAAGAAGTCGTAGAGTTAGGTATGAAACTTTGGAATTATGATAAAGATGAACGAGATAAATATGTTTTAGAACAAATAAAAGAAAGGAATGATGAACTTGAAAGATAGTTTAGTAAAAGGACAAGCATTCATTGGAATGGATGATGAAAAATATTATTTTTTAGGACTAGATTATGATGAACAAATATTATTTACTAATTTAGATTTATGGACTGATAAAGAACAAAAATATATGGAAAAAAGTAATTTATTTATTAAAGAAATATTAAATGAAAAGTCTGAATTAATTGAAAATAGTACATGGTATTATCAATCAAAAAAAGAATTAGAAAGTTCAACAACTGAAGAAAAAATAAAAAGATGTTTAGATATAATTAAAAATTCTAATACATCAGATTTTGAATTACGACCTATAGATGTAGGTCCATTGGTTCGTGGTCAAGCATATAGTAAAAAAATGAACCAATATTATGAAGTAGTAGGGTTTATCGTTGATAATGATATTTATTTAGATGGTAAACTTGAAACAAATCAAAAAGGATTCTTTGCTATATATCATTCAAATTGTGATGAAAGTGTTCCGTTAATTTTTGAAAGACATTTTAGTGATAGAGATAATGATTTTAATGGTAAACATTTTGTGGCTGGGAACAATGATAGAGTTGATATTCAAGATATAATTTTACCAAAAGAATTGGTAAATAATTCTATGAATAGTTTTTTAAAAGATAGAATAGAAAAAAATGTGGATATGTCAAAATAAACTGATGTATGTTCTTTGAAACTTTGATTAATAACTGCACAAAAAAGCAAAGTTCATTTATTTCTTTGTTAGGAGCTGTGTAGTTATTAATCATTTTGATTGATAATTACACAGTTCTTTTTTGTTTAAAGAAAGGAAGATGAGAATGAGAAATTTATTAAATGTTTTAGCAATTGAACAATTAGAAGGTGGTACTTACACAGTAGATACAGTCTTAAATATAATTAAGCAAATAACTGATTGGGCATTAGCTATTGGTATATCATTATCAGGTATTGCATTAGTAATATGTTTTATTATGTATGCAGTAGTAGATGTAGATCAAAAACAAAGAGTTAAAACAAGAATAGTCCAAACCTTTTTAGGTATCTTTGGAATCATTATGGCAATCTCTTTAGTAAATATTATTATTCGTTTATTTACATAGGTGATTCGTTATGATGTTAAAGGTATTTGATTTATTAAGAAGTTTAGGTTGGTATATTGTTAGTTTTATATATGATTTAATTGATACCTTATTAGCAATAATAAAAAAACTTAATGCTTTTGATATAATTAATTCTTTATCAAATAATGATGTTTTTAGAAAATTTTATACTGGTACTATGGCAATTGCAGTTACTTTATTTGCGTTGTTTATTATATGGAAATTTATAAATAAATTGTTAGATCCTGATGATGAGGTAACATTTAAAACTATATTTACTGAAATTGTAAAATGTGGTTTTTTAATAATGTTATCAACATTTCTATTTGTCCAGGTCTCCAATTTCTCAATAACATTATCAAATTACACAGGAAATATATTTGAAAGCAGTACCAATACTTCTATGAGTGATAGTATGCTCACAATGTTTATTTCATATAAAAATGAATATAAGAATAGTGATAAGTTTAATGAAACTACAAGCATAAAAGATTTAGTAAAAAATGGTTCTTTTGATAGTGATGAATTGTATTTATCAAAATATGTAACAAAAGCAAAAATTATATTTGCTGATGAGAAAGACTATAAATATGACATAAATTGGATTATGTCTATTTTATGTGGTGGTTTCTTTTTATATAGTTTATTTTTTGCAGGAATAATGTTAGGACGAAGGCAAATTGAATTCTTATTTTTATTTTCAATTGCTCCAATAGTTTTTTCAACTAGTGTATGTAATAAGCAAAGACGAGGTGCAGTAATAGAGCAACTTGTTTCTTTGGCATTACAAAGTGCAGTTGTTATGTTAATAGTTAGTTTGACAGTACTCGTTATGCAACAAATAAATGAAACTACATTCTTTACAAACTCATTTCAAAATACAACAACAAAGACTTTATTATATTTAGGATGTGCAACATTTATTTTAACAGGAAGTCAAGTTATAAATAGATTTATTGGTGCTAATGTAAGTGCAGCAAGTGGTCGTGAACAACTTATGTCGTTAATGGGATATGGAAGAATGGCAGGAGCAGTAGGTGCAATTGGTGGAGCAACTGCAATTGGTGGTGGACTAATAGCAACTGGTGGCGCTATGAAAGTTGGAAAAGGAGTAGCATCATCAGCATTATCAAATGTAGGATTAGCAATTGGAAGTTATGGTGCAGTCGATTCAAGTACAGGTGGAACACAAAGTAGAATGCAAAAAATGGCATCAGCATTAGGAACTCGAATGTATGCTACTGGTCAAAAAATGTCAAGACGAAGTAATAATGCAAATAATTTTAGTGCAAGTGATGCTTTTATAAATGCAGGAGCAAGTAGTATTAATAGTGCAGTAAAAAAAGTAATTCCAAGAGCTAGTTATAATACATCGTATTATAGACGAAGAAATAACATGATGTAGGAGGTGTTTTAAATGTATATAACAGTGAAATCAATAAAAAGAAATTTAGGTTTTAAAGGTATTGAAATACCAGATATTATTATAGCTTTACCAATTATTATAATATTTATTGTTTTATTTGCTTTTACACCATTAAAAATACCAGCATTAATATTTTTGATGATTGGAGTTTTTTGTTTATTGCCAATTAATGTTAGTAAAAAGAATAGAATGTATAAAGTATTAATATTAATTTTTCAATATATATTTAGAACTAAAATATTTGTTTATCAAAAAGATAACATTAAGAAAGAGAAGGTGATTGAAGTAAATGAAAACAAAGAGTAAAGAGCAAGTTGATAAGAAAAAAATAAAAGAAACAAAACTCCTTCAAAAATTTATAAAAAGAAAATCTAAAAAAGATAAGCAATATATTACAAAGAAGGTATTAATAAATAAATTCAAGAATTCTCAAAGTTTTACAAATGCTAAAGATGTAACTAACGAGGGACTATTAAATTTAAGGACTGGAGAAGTTGTTAGAATATATTCAGTAGATGCAATTGATTTATCACTAACATCTAATACCCAAAAAAATAATTTCTTTGCACAATTAAAATATTTATATCAAATAAAAGGGTTAAATTTAAGAATGTATAAACTAGATGATAAAATAGATTTGAATGTAAATAAAGATTATTATAAAGAACTAATGAATAAGTTTTCAGATGATGAAAATAAAATAAATTTTTTAGAAGAAAGATATTCAAGATTAGAAAGATTAGAAAGAGAAAATTTAACAACAACTAGTAGATATTATTTTGTAATCATATGTGATAATGATAAAATTTTAGAACATATGACAGAAGAAATAGAAATGCAGTGTTATAATATGACACCGAGACTAAATATCCAAAAAATAACTAACAAATTAGAGATATATCAATTTTTAGTTAATTTATATTTATCTACTGCAAATATTGAGCAATTAATGTGGAGTGATTTAATTGAATTAATAACTCCTTTTTTTGTGCAAGAAAATATGGGATATATGGATATTGATAGTGATGAAGTTCAAATAGTTACAATAAAAAAAATACCACCATTTATTGATGAACTATTTTTTGAAGAATTGTTTAATGTTCCAGATGCAAGATGTTGTATCCATATTCAAGATACAATTCCAACTGATGAATTAGTTAGAAGATTAGATAGTAATTATGAATTTTTATTATCAGAAAGAACATCTACTAGAAAATTAAGTGATGCAACTCAAATGGATACCGAGAAAGAAAACTTTCAAGCTTTAATGACACAAATAAAAAATGGAGATGAAAAAATAAAAGAAGTTGATTTTATTATTGTTATTAAAGGCACAAAAATTGAAAGAGAAGAAAAAATAAAAGAGTTAAGAAAAATTGCTGATGTATTTCAAATTAAACTTGATGTTCCAAGAATGAGGCAATATGAAGGTTGGCAAGCATTTGATATAAACAAAAATGGTTTTGAAGACTATCATCAATATATGCCGACATTAACATTAGCATCATCATTTCCATTAACTATTACTTCTTTTAATGATGAAACAGGTTATATGATGGGAACTGACATTCATACTGCTTTACCAATTATATTTGATATGTTTCATAAAGATCCAACAAGACCATCATCAAATTTAGCAGTAATTGCTTCAACTGGTGGAGGTAAAAGTTTTACATTAAAGAAAATGATGATTAATGAAATAAATCGTGGTAATAAAATTATTTGTTTTGATGCAGAAGGAGAATATAAAAAACTGGTTACACAAAACAAAGGAGAGTACATTGATTTATATTCATCTAGCGGTGGGATTATAAATCCATTACAAGTAAGATTTTTACCAAGTGATAGAGAAGAAAAAGAAGATGATGCAGTAGAAAAAATTAATTATGATGATTGTCCACTAGCAAAGCATTTAGGTTCATTAGAAACATTTATCAAATGTGCTTTTGAAGAAATAAAAGAAAGTGAAGTTGTAGTATTACTTGATATGATTGAAAAATTATATAAAAGATTTGGGATAACTAAACATACTAAAATATCTAGTTTAGAAAAATTAGAAAATAGTGATTATCCAATATTTTCGGATTTAATAGACTTCTTACCCGATTATAGAAATATGATTACTAATCCAGAACAATTAAAAATTGTAGATAAATTAGAAATATTGTTAGACAGATTTAAAGTTGGAACTGATGCAATGTTATTTAATGGACACACAACTGTTAATCTTGATTCTAACTTAATCGGATTTAATGTAAAGGATTTATTGTATAGTAAAAACAAAAGAATTATTACAACTCAATTAGTAAATTTATTGACTTACTTAAATAATATAATTGTTAGTAATAAAATTATTAATGATAAAAAAGGTAATAAAAAAGAAATACAAAATATAGGAATTGTTATTGATGAATTTCATTTGTATTTAAAAAATACTGATAGTGAAGTAATTTTAACATTCGAACAAATTGCAAGAAGAATAAGAAAATATCATGGAGCATTTATGCCAGCTACTCAAAGCATACATGATTTTATTGGAGATGATGAATCAGTAAGAAGTGCAACTGCAATTTTTAATAATTGTCAGTATCAATTAGTTGGTATGCTTAAAGAAGATGATTTAACGACATACTTAAAATTATTTTATCAGAATCCACTTACTGATACTCAAAAAGAGTTCTTGATGAAAGCAGTAATGGGAGAATTTTTACTTACTATTAATTCAAAAAAAAGATTAAGACTAGCAGTAATGGCAACACCAATAGAAGTAGAATTAATGGGAGAGGAAGTTAAATAATGACAAAAGTAGTTAGTGATAAAGTTATTAGAAATAAATTTAAGAAAACATATAAAGAAGAATTTGAAGATGCAAATGAATCATTTATGGATTTCTTATTGGATTTAATTCCAATAGAAATAATTAAAGAAATATTGTTAAAAGGTAATGACTATTACTATAAAGTATTTAATAAATATAAATAATGAAAAATAAAAAAAAGAATAATTTAATTCTCAAAATAATAGGTAGTAGTTCAATTTTAACAATAGCATCAATTATGGTTATTCTAATATGTATTCTTATGATATTTGATTTTTTCGGTGCTGAACTTACAAAAGAAAAAATATCAAATAATGCAGAATATGCAGACTTATATAAACAAGCATCAAATAAATATATAAAAAATGGATATGTTCCATTACAAAGATTATTATATTTTTATTTAGAAGATCAAAGTCTAACTTTTGATACACTTTATCAACTAAATCAAAATCCAACTGGAAAAATTGAAAAAGAAATATCAGTAGTATGTGAAGATGAGAGAGTAAAAAATATGGGTGCTTGTACTGCATCTAATATAGAAAGTAATAAAGAATATTTGTCTGTGCCGACACCATTATTTAATTTTCCATTAAAGACTAGTAGTTATACAATTACTAGTTTTTATAATGAACAAAGAATTATTTATGGAGAACAAAATGTACATAGTGGGTGGGATTTAGCTACATCAGCCCAAACGCCTTTGTATTCAGTTTGCAATGGCACAGTACACAAAGTAACATATACTCAAAATGAAAATATACCATATGACCAAAGTGGAAATAAAACAGGAAACATAATAGTTTTAAAGTGTGATCAAGATTATGCAGAAACTTATTATGTAACATATGCTCACTTATATCCTAATAGTGCAAAGGTCAAAGTTGGAGATTCTGTTAGCCATTGGACTGAGATAGCAAGTGTAGGAACAACTGGTCATAGTACAGGAAATCACTTGCATTATCAAGTAGCTGATGCTAATTGGAATTTAATAGATGGTATGCAACTAATAGATTTTAATTCAGTTACTGATTATTCAAATCAACTAGAGTATAAACCACCACAGGAAGCATTACCATTACCATATAAATAGTAAGGTAGCCACTAATAAAAATAAATGTAGTCATAAAAAACATTGATAGATAAAGAAAAAACAACAATGAGTAGCCACTTTTATATTATAAAGTGGTCATTTTTGCAAGTGCAAAAATAGTAAGACATCATAAATTTACCCTGTAATTATAAGGGATAAATAAAATTATGGTGTCGTTCTTCTTATGCCCATTAAAAATATATAGTATTTTTAATTATAAAAAGTACTTATTTTTGATAAAAGTGGCTACCTTGTTAATTTAGAACAGGAGGAAATATGATTAAAGGTTTAATGAGAACAACAATACGAATTGATAATAATTTAAAAACAAGAATAGAATTATTAGCAGTAAAAAATAATATGAGTTTTAATAAAATGATTAATTATATAATCAGTTTGGGTTATCAAACTTATATAGATAAATTTGATAAGTATTATGAAGAACAAGATAATAATATTAGAAAAGAGGTAAAAAATGAAAACAAAGATTAAAAAAATTGCACAAGAAATAATAGGAAAAAAAGTTATAAAGGAAGAACCAAAGAAAGATGAAAATAAAAGTGAACCACTTTATTATTTTATAAAAATAACTGATGATGAAGTTAAGTTAATTCCATTTAAACTTTTATAATAGTTTATGAAAAAGATAACCGTAAGAGTAGATGATTACATTTACGATAGAATTAAATTAGTGGCAAAAGAAAATCATATATCTGCCAATAAAGTAATTGGTAATATTTTAAAAAAAGTTGTAGAACAACCAAAAGAGATAAGTTATATAGAGGAAATTCATAAGACTTTAATTAATATGGAAAATAAATTAATTAGTATATCAAAAAAACAAAAACTGCATTTTGATATATCATCATATCATTTTGCAAATCAAGGTTATCTATCAAATGCTGAACCTAGTGAAGATAAATGTTTAAATGAAATATTAAACAAAGATGTAAATAAGTTTAATGAGTAAAAAAAGTCCAAATGTAGTTTTTGCTTGCAAATATTTATTGTCATTAAATAGTATTGATAATAAGTTTCAATCATTAGGTTATAAAGAAGATAGAACAAAAGATGTAGATGAAATGATTGATTATTTTTCAAATGTAAAAAAAAATGTAGTTGGTATGTTTGAATATTATATGGGACATACAAGAGGAGAAAATGTTAATCTTGTTTTAGAAAATGGTCAATATGCAAATAAAAAAGATATAAAAAAAATAAAAGAAGATTATAAAAAATATATTGAGTCATCTAATTTGTGGAAAGGAATAATTAGTTTTAAATCTGATTATTTAAACTACAATATTTCAATAAAAGATTTAGAACAAAAGATGGCTAAAGAGATAATGCCACAATTTTTAAAATATTGTGGATTTAAAGATGTAAAAAAAATGAGTTATGTTTTTTCAGTTCATACAAATAAAAAGCATCCACATATACATTTAGCTTTCATAGAAAAACAACCCAATTATTTATATTGTGATAAGAAAGTAAATTATAGGAGACAGGGAAAAATAACAAAAGACGAGCAAAGATATTTAAAAAGATTAATCGAGTTATGTATTGAAAGAGAAAAAGTCTTTACTCCTTTGTTAAAGAGAACTAATGAAGATATTGATTATTTAAAATCATATTTTAATCCTAAAGAAAAAAACTTTATTCTTAAAGATATAAATGAAATAGAAATAGAAGAAAAAATTTTAAAGTTGGGTTGCAAATTAAAAGAATATAGAGAGTTAAATAATAATACATCATTAAAAATCAAATATAATTCGATTAAAAATAATGAATTGGGGAATGAAATAAAATCATTAACTAAAGAAATTAAATATTATTTGTTTAAAGATAGTGATTCGATTTTATATGCAAGTCAACATGACATTAATAAAGATTTAAAAAAAATAAATAGTTATTTTGATGAACTTAATGAAAATAACAACATAGAAGAATTAATACAAAAAAATAATATAGTAGAGAGAAAACAAAACTATATTGATAGTTACATTTTTAATTCAATAGTAAATCATTCTTTATATAAATATAATAAAGTATATATGTATGTAAAAAATAAAAATCAATTAGATGTAATTACTATTGAAGATTTAATACAAGAACTAGCATATCTAAATAATAATCATAACACAAGTGAAAGTGATAAAGAAAGAAGAAAGAAAGTATTAGATAATTATTTTAAAGGAAATAGTAAGTCATCAAAATTTTATGCAAAAACTCAAATGGAAAAAGCATTAAAAAATATTAATTATGAAATGCAAAAATCAGCAGATAAGTTTAGCGAATTATTTAATTATGATAATAGCATTACAAAATGATCGGAGGAAGTATGTTAAAAATATTTATAATAGCAATGATAGTTATATGTTGTTTGTTTTTATATTCGGCATGTGTAGTATCAGGAAGAATATCTCGTGAGGAGGAACAACAAAGTTATGTTAAAGAAAATAAGAAAAGCATGGATTAATTTTTGGGGAAATAGATATAGAATATATGAAAAAGATAAAGAAATATATAATGTATTAATTTACCATAAAAGAATGTATTTAACGAAAGTAGGTGAAAGAGATGAAGAAATATCAAGTTGAAGTTGTAGAAAAATTAAGTAGAGTAGTAGAAGTTGAAGCTGAAGATTATCAAACGGCATTAGAAATTGTTTCAACAAAATATGCTGACTCTGAAATTGTTTTGGATTATAACGATTTAGAAACAACGGATTATCATGAATACCCATCACCAAAGATAAAAGATAATTTTGAAATAGTTTTAGAGTTTGATAAAGACGAAAAAAATATAGTGATCAGTTGTGATGATTCAACAGGTGTAAATTATAATTGTGTAGATTATGAAGATTTAACTATAGCATTACAAGACTATATTGATAACTATATTGAATATGAGAAAGAAAACGATAAAGATGATTTGGAAAGGTAGTGATAAAATGGATTTTTCAAAATTGAATATAGAATTTTCTAATATGCAAAATATGATTACAAAATACAATGAATTATTATTAGAAATAAAAAATAAAATTAAAAATAATTTCAAAGAAATAAGTAAATATGAAACTAAAATGAAAAATACAAAAAACAATTTAGAAAAAGAGTGTTATAAGATTTTAGTTATTTCGTTAAAAAATGAAACATTATTTTTAGAAAGTATTATAAAGGAAGAAGAAAAAAATGAATCAACCCCTACTAAAACAATACAATGAGAAAGAGATAGTTGAATTATTAAAAAATAATGTTCATTTAGTTTATGTAGATACTGGCTCTGAAGAAGTTGTAGCAAGATATGAAGATTTACCAGACATTATAGTTGATATAAATGATAAATTAGGATATGTTGTGGATTTGAAAGTTTATGATTATCAAAATCCTTCATCAAATCCAATTCTTACGACTTTTGGTCCGTTTTTAAATAAATGTGATCCAAAAGTAAGAGAAGATATAATTGATAGATTAGTAAAGCTTCAACAGGAAGAAGAATCTGTAAAAGACTATAAGGTTATAGATGAAGATATGTTAGAAGATGTCAGAAATTCATTAAATAATGAAATGGAAAGATAACTATGACTGCATCTTACATAATTATTTTAGTTATAATATTTTTAATGATTATTTTTTTATACTTTATTGAACCATTAATTACTAAACAAAAAATTAAGAATAATAATGAGCATGGTTCAGCACGATGGGCAACCACACAAGAAATAAAGAAGAATTTTAAAAAAGAAAATATTTCAAATATTAAACAAAGTGGTTTCCCAATTTATTATTCAAAAGATAATAAAAAAGTATGGTTTGATACTTCGACACCACATTGGATATATTTAGGTTCAACAGGAAGTGGTAAGTCAGTTACTGCAGTAATTCCACAATGTAGTTTTATTGCAACTGCAAAAGTTAAAAAAAGTGTATTTATTACTGATCCTAAAGGAGAAATATTTTCATTGACTAGTAAAATGTTTGAGGATAATGGATATACAATTTTAACATTAGACTTTAGAAATCCAAGTTTATCAAATCATTTGAATATATTAGAACCAATTATAAGAGAATATGAATTATATTTTGAAAATGAAAGATTAAGTAACGAAGAACAAGATGATAATAAAAAAATGGAATACAAAAATAAATCAATTGAACATTTAGCAGAGTGTAATAAGCTAATAAGTTCATTATCTACATTGATAATGTCAGATAAGACTGCAAAAGAGGCATTTTGGAATAATAGTGCAAGTGATTTGTTATATGGAATTATTTCATTGTTTTTAGAAGATTATGCAGAAGGTAAAATAAAAAGAGAACAAATCACATTGACATCAATTAAAAAATTTCAAAATAGTTCAATGACTGAAAGTAATTTAAAAAAATTACGAAAGTATATAGAGTCAAAAGAATATGGATTAAAAAGTAAAGATAAACTTATTCCAATTATATCAACTAGTGAAAATACATATAAATCAATTACTAGCATTTTTAACGAACGAATGACATTATTTGATGATATAAATGTAGAAAACATTACATCAAATTCAGATTTTGATTTTGATATATTGGGAAAGCAACCTACAGTACTATATTGTTGTATTCCTGATGAATCTAAAATATATTATGCTTTAGTCTCAATTGTTGTATCATTGATTTATAAAACTTTAGTTTTATTGTGTAATAATCAACCTAATAAAAGATTACCTTACGATCTTGTTTTTTTATTAGACGAATTTGCTAATACTCCACCATTAGAGGATATAGAAACAATTGTAAGTGTAGCAAGAAGTAGGGGAATGTGGTTTCAATTCTTTTTACAAAGTTTTGCCCAATTAGATAATTTATATGGTAGAGAAGTAAGTCAAATAATTCAAGATAATTGTGGATTAGCATATTTAAAAACTAATACTCAATCAACTGCAGATGAAATAAGTAGAAGATTAGGTACTCGTGGAGTAGAGACATCATCATTAAATTACTCAATGAGTTTTTTAAATAATAATGGAAGTAAAAGTACATCATTAATTAGTAGGAGTCTTTTAACTGCAGATGAAATAAAACAATTACATTATAAAACAATAATATTTCCAACAATTGGTTATCCAATTATAAGAGATACGGTACTTTATAATAAATTTAGTTGTTATACCAAAGGATGTGTAAATAGAAAAGTACGACCACTAGAAAGATTAGTTAATACTTATTACACAGTAGAAAATATACAATTAGAAGAAAAAAAGAATAATGTAACTCCTAAAAAAATTGATAATCCAAAAGAAGAATTAAATAAGAAAAAGTTAATTAACATAGTGGATGAAGTGATTAAGATATTTGGAAAAATAGATTTTGATGTAGAATATGAAAATGACAACGAAATAATGAAAGCTGTTATATATTTGGCACCACCTTTATCAACTAGTGATATAACTGGACTAGAAACATTAACTTCCAGTTTGAATTTTCATTATGATGCTATTTCTAGCAAAGAAAAAGTTAATCGAAAAAACAGAAATTCAAAAATAGAAATTTTTTTAAATTGATATAAAATAAGAAAATTTAAAATTCATGATATAATATAAAAAAACAATTGTGAATTTTTAAACAAAAATTAGGAAAAAATTAAAGTATTTAATTTGAGTAGGAGATGATATATATTAGTAAGGTAAAGTATGATGAGTGGTATTTTTATGATAGTTGTAGAAAATTTATAAGAGAAATTGAATTTGTTTATAATTCATATATAAATAATATTAAAGATATATATGATACTCCATCAAATGAAGCATATAAATATGTAAATTATTTAGAACACAATTTACAGGAATTAGAATCTTTGTATCCTGACGATGCAGAGTTAGAAATTCAAGGTAAAGGACAAGAAAGATATTATTTTGTATTAAATATGAAATATAGAAATTTAGCAATGTACATTAATTTGATTTATCATATGTTAGAACAATTTATAATGGGAATTTGTAAATTTCAACAAGAGTATCATACAGATGATCCTTATGTTAAAAATCTACCATTAGGGAGTTTTAATCAATGTATCAAAATGTTTGATGAATATGATTTTGAAATAAGAAAATTAAATATTTACGATAAGATAGATGAATTAAGACTTTTACAAAATGTTTTAAAACACTCAGAAGGAGAATCTAAAGAAAAGTTAATCGAAAAAAGACCAGATTTATTTATAAAAAAGGATTCTATTTTTACTATGTATAAAAATACAATTATAGATGCTACTTTAAATATTTCTGAAGATGATTTAAAAGATTATATTGGAGCTATAAAAGAATTTTTATATTTATTTCCAGATAAATTAATACATAAATATAATTGATAATAATTTAAAGAGTAGATAGAAATATCTATTTTTTTGTTTTAAAAATATAGAGGAGGAAAGATTATGAAAAATAACAATGAAAAAGATAAAAAAAATCAATTAAAAAGAAAGGATGAAAATATGAAAAAAAGTAATAAAAAAAAATTATTGGTATTTTTAGGAATAAGTATATTTACAGTTTTAGGAGGAACTTTAGCATATTTTACAACAAGTACAACATTTAAAAACATTTTTAATACTGCAAAGTATGAAACAAAAATTGTAGAAAGTTTTGTAAGTCCTGATAACTGGACTCCAGGTACAACAACTAAAAAAGAAATTAAAGTAACAAATGATGGTACTATAGATATGGCAGTTCGTGCAAGTTATACTGAAAAATGGGTAAGTGATAATGGGAAAGAATTATCATTAAAAGATAATGAAGGTAATACTGCTTCAATAATTAATTTTAATACTGGATGGACTAAACATTCTGATGGTTATTACTATTATGGTTCAAAGGAAAATTTAACAAAATTAACACCAAAGGCAACAGCCAATTCATTTATTAGTGGTGTAACTTTTAACGAAAATATTAAAGCTACTTTATCAATGACAGAATCTGAAGATGGTAAAACAATTACATATACATCTACTGGAGATGGATATGATAATGCAACATATACTTTGACAATAAGAATTGATACAATTCAATATGATCAAGCAGAAAATGTTTGGTAGAAAAAGAAAAGAACTAGGGGATTCTTTCTCTAGTTCTTATTATTTATGAAAGGAGATTTTATGTTAATAAAAATAAAAAATTTTATTTTTAGTATTTTATATATTTTAGTTATAATATATCTTCTTATTTTTGTTCCATCGTTATGGGGACAAAAACCATTAGTTGTTATTTCAGGTAGTATGGAACCGACACTAAAAGTTGGTGGTTTATTATATTATCATGAGGAAGAATTAGATAACTTTAAGAAAGATGATATTTTAGTTTATAAAGCAAGAAATCATATAATATCTCATAGAGTTGTTGATAAATTAGATGATGGATTTATTACTAAAGGAGACGCAAATAAAAGTTATGATTCAGATATGATAGAAAATTCAAGAGTATTAGGTAAGGGTACAAATTGGTGCATACCATATTTAGGATTATATGCAGATTTTATATATACTCATAAATATTTACTTTTCATATCAATAGCAATACTTTTAGTAGATTTATGTTATGACTATTATATTACTCATAAAAAGAAAGAAGGTACTGCTTATGAAAAAGACTAGTTTAATTATAGGTTTAATTATAGGATTATTTTGTACCTTAAATAATACATTAGCATATTACAATACTAATAGTAATTTAACAAATAATTTTTATACTAAAAAATATAATCTTAATATTAATGGTAATGGTGGAGCTTTTAGTAATAGTTCTATTATTGTAAAAAATAATAAAGCCACATTACCAACTCCATCAAAATATGGTTATGATTTTATAGGTTATAAAGATAATAATAATGTAAGTTATACTACAAATATAAATAATGTAGATGATATAAATAATAAAAATTTATCTGCTACTTGGAATGCTATTACTTATTCTATAAACTACAATTTAGATGGTGGAACTGCTAATACTATTACAAACTACACAGTAGAAAATACAATTACTCTACCAACTCCAACAAAAACTGGTTACACTTTTACAGGATGGACAGGTACAGGATTAAATACGCCAACAAAAAATGTAACTATTAGTAATAATGTCGGTAATCGTAGTTATACGGCAAATTGGTCTAAAAATTATTATATAGTTAATTATTATGTTAATGGTAATTTATGGACTCAAAGAAGCGTCGGTTATAATGATAATATAGAAAATCTTAATGCTCAATCACTATTAGATGTTTATCATAAATTTCATGGATGGAGTGGTTGGGTAGATAAAATGCCTAATTATGATGTTAATTTATATGCAAACATAACTGAATCTTATTGTGCTTTAATAACTGGTCATGGTCAATATGGCAATGCCACTGCATTATTAAATGTATTTAAGTCTGCAGGTTGGTCTGGTACAGTTGTTGAATCTCCAAATTATCCAGGAAATTATCAAGTTGTTACTGATTATAATTTAACAAGGGCACAAGCTGAAATACAAAAAAATTACATAGCAGAACATACTAATTATAGAAATTATAATTATCCGTATTTGTACTGGGTAGCAGTAGATTGTACAAATGGAATTGGTGCAGAATGGACTAGAAGTGTTGGACAAAAAAACTTTAATTAGGTAATAAAATCAATTTTTATGATAAAATATAAAGTAAATTAATTTCTAAACCACAGGTCGAAATTCACAACTAAACCACAGGTCGGTTTACTATTCACTTTATTAAATATAGAATTGTAAGTGTAAGGAGGAAAAAATATGGATCCAAAGAAAACAGGTATAATAATTTCAGATGCTAGGAAAAAACTTAAAATGACTCAAAAAGATTTAGCAGATAAATTATATGTATCAGACAAAGCAGTGAGTAAATGGGAAAGAGGTTTATGTTTTCCCGATATATCTGTTTTAATACCACTTACAGAAATTTTAAATATTAGTTTATATGATTTGTTAAGAGGTGAAAAAGTGAATAAGAAAGAAGTAGAAGAAACAATAAAGAATACTATAAACTATTCTAATAGTGAAATTAAAAGAAAAAAGAAAAAGTATATAACAATCTGTTCTATTATTATTTCAATTATAGTATTAGTTAGTATAGTTTCACTTATATTTATAAGTAAAAATAATGATATAGGCGCTATCGTGGATAGAGATACTATACATACTATTAATTATTATAGTGATTACAAAACAACTATAGATAATACTAATGGAGAAAAATTAGAACTAATTGTTATGAAGTTGCCATTAAGATGGAAAGAAAGACAATTCATAGTTGATGATAGTACTATAAAAATTAATTATGGAGTTTCATATAAAGATGTAGTTAAAGCATACAATGATGAAAACTATGTAAAAGAAGCAATGATTAATAATGCATCAGTAATCTTTACAATGGTATCGGATGTTGATTCAATAGAGATTAGATATACAGATTATAGGTATTCGATTTCAAAAGAAAAATTACAAAAAGCATATGATATTTCAGATTTTGATGAAGTAATTGAAAATGATAATTGGGTTAAGTTAGTGTCAAAAAAATTAATAAATGATGAATTTGTAAACGATACTTTTAAATTATTTAATAAAAGTAAAGTTTCAAAAGATGAATTAAAAAAAGAACCAGTATCAGATAGATAATGAGGAAAAGAGATTATAGACTTGATTTATTAAGAGTAATATCTATGATAATGGTAGTAATAATTCATATTGCAAATTATTATTGTAGAGCATTTAATGATATTGATAAAATATCTTATTTAGGAGCATTAATTTTTAATACTATATCAAGAATTAGTGTTCCTTTTTTCTTTATGATAAGTGGAGCAACATTATTAAGTAAAAAATATGATAAAGATAAAAATAAAGAAAGAATAATTAAAAAGATTATTACTTTGATTGTAATTACAATAATTTACTTTATTTGGGATAAATATTATATGAATAAAGATATTAATATTATTTATTTATTAAATAAACCTGAAAGAAAATTATTATGGTTTATGTATGCAATTATCGGTATTTATATTTCATTGCCATTTATAAAATGTATGGTAGATAAAATGGGCAAAGATGAAGATAAATTGTTTGTCATTTTATGGTTAATGTTTAATGGTATTTTAAAAGGACTAAATATTGGTAATACATATCTAATTCCTATAATTAGTGGGACTTATTATTTAGGATATTTTATTATAGGTCATATGATTATAAAGTATTATGATTATATAAGGAACAATAAAAATAATAAACTATTATTAATTACATCAATAATATCGTTTATTATCGTTGTAATATTAACATATTTTATCTCTATTAATAAAGGTAAACATTTTACTAAATTGCTTACATATAGTAACGCCTTAATAATGATAGCTTCATTATCAAGTTTTATATATTTATATTTTAATATTAAGGATAAAAAATATATAATAATTTCAAAACTATCTAATTTATCGTTTGGGATATATTTATTCCATGCAATTATATTGGATTTTATTATGAAATTAATACCATACCAAAATATTTACTCTTATATTGGAATTCCAGTTATATTATTTATTGTTGTATTTATAACAAGTGTAATTGTAAATATATTAAAGAAAACCTACATTTCAAGATATTTATAATTTTAGTTAATAATGAAAAAGAAAAGAAAGATAAAAAGAAAATTCAAAATAGTTTTAGTTATTTTGATTACTATACTAATTATTTTTTCAATAAATAAAAATAAAGAAAATCATAATACAAATATTGAAAAAGTAAATGATTATAAATATATACTTGTTAATAAAAAAAATAAATTAAGAAGTGATTTTAAGCCTGATAATTTAATTGAAGTAAAAGAGTGTTCTTTAGGTAATTTTTATTTAGAAGAAGAAACTGCAAATGCGTATGAAAAAATGTGTTTGGATTCAATTAACGAAGGGTTAAATATTTCCATAACATCTGCATATCGGAGTTATAACGAACAAAAAGAATTATATAATACTTATTTAAAACTATATGGTGAAAGTTATGTAGATAAATATGTAGCTGTTGCAGGACATTCAGAACATCAAACTGGTCTTGCTATAGATTTAGAATCATTAGAATGTGATATATTTAGAAATTCAAAAGAATATTTATGGATTAAAGAAAATGCACATAATTATGGTTTTATAATTAGATATCAAAAGGGTAAAGAAAAGATAACAGGTTATGGTTCAGAAGAATGGCATATAAGATATGTTGGAAATAAAGCTGCAAAATATATTTATGAAAATAACATTACATATGAAGAATATTATGATTTATTTATTAAATAATAAAATTCAAATAAATAAGCAGATCTATAAAAAGATTTGCTTTTTTCATGGTATAATATAAATGAAAGACAAATAGTAATTTGCTAAATTCTCAGGCTCTGTCCTGTAAATTCTAAAACATATAATATAAAATTGTTTTAGAAAAGAGGGATGATTATGAATCAAGAAAAAATCGGAAAATTTATTGCGAAATGTCGTAAAGGAAAAAAACTAACACAAGAACAACTGGCAGAAAAATTAAGTGTTACCAGTAAATCAATAAGTAGATGGGAAAACGGAAAAACTATGCCCGATGTATCTTTATTTAAACCATTATGTGATGAACTAGATATTGCCATAAATGATTTATTGAGTGGTGAAAAAGTAGAAAGAAATATGTATCAGAAAAAACTTGAAGAAAATATGGTTTCTGTTATTTCAAATGTAAATGCTAAAATTAATTTTGTAAAAAAAACTATTATAATTTTGGTATCAATTATATCATTAATTTTTTTGACTTTAATTATTAGTGGTAATCATAAAGTAATACTTAATTATAATGCTAATAAAATGTATGTTGAAGAAAAAGATGGTACTTTATTCTTTACTACTAAAGATTTATGTACTGTTTATAGTGGTAATATTAGCCAATATTCTATGTTAGATGAAGATAATAATGAAATTATATTTTTAACTTCTAAATGTAGTTATAATGAAATAATTAAGAAATCAATATATAATGGAAATAGTTATAGATATTATCCAATATCTATAACTAGTAAAGATTCTGAAAAAATTAAAATATATTATACTGATTCAAAAATAAATAATATTAAGAACGCTTCAAAGCAACAATTTGAAAAATATATTAGCAATTCAATATTAATATATGAAAAATAGTTGCTAAAATAATCGTAATATTAAGGTGTTACGGATAGTACAAATTACAATTAATAGGGTAGATAGAAATATCTACTCTTTTTTATGGTATAATATACATGAATTTTATCTTGCAACCAACTTTCAACAAAAAACAACCAAAAAGTGGTGGTCTGCTACCAGTAGAAAATTATAAAATGTTGGTGAAAAGGAGGAAAAAGAAAATGAATAATAAGTTTTCTGAAAATTTAAAAAAGATTAGAAAAGACAATAATCTTTCACAAGAACAACTTGCCGATGAACTTGGTGTTTCAAGACAAGCAATATCAAAATGGGAATCGGCAGTTGCATATCCAGAGATGGATAAAATAATTACTTTATGTGAAAAATTTAATTTGAATATTGATGATTTATTACATAAAGATATTAGAGAAGTAAAAGGAGAAGAAGAAAGTAAAAAGAATATTAACAAATATATTGAGGATTTCTTGAACTTTATTACCAACACTATAAATTTATTTTGTAATATGAGTTTTAAAAGTAAATGTAAATGTTTATTTGAACAGCTTATTATAGGAATAATATTAATAATTATTTGTTTAATTGTTGGTTCAGTAGGAGAAAGTTTATTATATTCAACGATTGATATTATGCCTGATAAAATTTTTGCTATTTTGCGTTTAATATTCAATTTTGTATATATTTTATTTGCTATTACAAGTTCAGTTGTAATAATGGTGCATATCTTTAAAACAAGATATTTAGATTATTACGATAAGATAAAAAAAGATTGTTCTAATGAATCAAAAGAAGAAGCTTTGTTATTAGAAGATGTAGAGAAAGAAGAAAAGTTAGAAAAGAAAAATAAAATATATTTTAAGAAGAATGAAGATAAAATTATAATTAGAGATCCTAATCATAGTGAATATAAATTTATAAATGGTTTATTTAAAGGAATTGTGGGATTTATTAAATTCTTTGTATTATGTTTTTCGATAATATTATTTGCATCATTAATATCTTTATTTTGCTTATTTGTAGTTTCTTTTTTAGCAGTTAAAACAGGATTGGTTTTTATAGGATTATTATTAGCAATAATATCTTCTGCAATTATAAATATTGTATTGATATTACTTTCATTAAACTTTGTATTTAATAGAAAAAATGATAAAAAGAAAATGATATGGTCATTTATTATATCACTTGTAATGTTCGGAGTAGGAATTGGTTTAGTTATAGTAGGTGCGTTAAACTTTGAATATATAGAAAATGATAAAAGTAGATTAAAAACAGATTATATGGAAATTGATATGAAAGACAATTTAATTTTTGGTTATCACTATCCTGAAGTAAAATACATTGAATCTAATAATGATAATATTAAGATAGAATATACATTGAATAAATATTGTGAAATAAATCATTCAGATTTATCAGATAATGTATTTCATATGTGGGCAAGTTGTGAAAACCCAATTAAATTGATAAAAGGAGTAATAAATAATTTTAATAATAAGAAAATTGTTTCAATTAATAATCAATTACAAGATGTGAAAGTATATACTACAAAAGAAAATATTGATAAATTAAAGAAAAATTATAAAGATTATACTGATATTGAAGTTCAACATCAAAGTACCATTAATTATTATGAGAAAGAGATAAATGAATTGCAAAAAAAAGTTGATAACTATATTCAAAAAGAGTGGGAATATAAGGAAGAAATTAATGATTTAAAAAATCAATTATCTATGTATGAAAATAATAACGAATAATTAAAAGAGGTAATAAATGAAAAGAATTTTGAAAATTATTATTCCATCTATGTTGATGTTGTTATTGATATATTTATGGAAAGATGGTAAAGATATATTGAATGGCATATATATTGCATTTCCATTAATGTATATATTAATAGGTTTAATATGCTCGGATTTTAAAATAGAATTATTATTTAGTTTAATTTTGTTATCTATATCCTTTTTAATACCGATTAATTTAATGTTCAATATGGGGAATTGTATTGATTTAGTGATTATTTATAATCTATTGAGTTTTATCAGTTATTTGATAAAAAAGAAAATAAAAAATTAATACAAATTTATAATTTAAAGGGTAGTTCGATAAAAAGAACTACTTTTTTCATGATATAATTAATAATGGAATGGAGGTATAAAATGAGTAGAGTATATGCTTGTATTGATTTGAAAAGTTTTTATGCCTCTGTAGAATGCAAGGAAAGAGGGTTGGATCCTTTAACAACAAATTTAGTTGTAGCTGATGAGAGTAGAACGGAAAAGACTGTTTGCCTTGCAATAACTCCATCTATGAAACAATATGGGTTAGGGGGTAGAGCAAGGTTATATGAGGTAATTCAAAAAGTTAAGCAAGTTAATTACGATAGAAAAAGAAACAATAATTATAAATCATTTACAAATAAATCTGTGAATGATAACGAATTAAAAAAAGATAAAAGTTTAGAATTGGATTTTATAATTGCTCCCCCACGAATGTCATATTATATGGATTATAGTACTAAAATTTACAATGTCTATTTAAAATATTTATCAGCGGATGATATATATGTTTATTCTATTGATGAAGTTTTTTGTGATTTAACAAACTATCTTCAATATAATAATATGACACCAAGAGAATTAGTTACTAAAATGATCCATGATGTTTATGAAACTACTGGTATAACTGCTACTGGTGGTATAGGAACAAATATGTATTTAGCAAAGGTAGCAATGGATATAGTTGCAAAACATACTGAACCAGATAAATTTGGTGTAAGAATGGCAGAACTTGATGAAATGAGTTATAGAGAAAAATTATGGAGCCATAAACCTTTAACATCATTTTGGAGAGTCGGACCTGGCTATACGAAAAAATTAGAATCTAAAGGTATATATACTATGGGAGATATTGCAAGATGTTCAATAGAAAATGAAGAATTATTATATAAGTTATTTGGTGTAAATGCAGAACTATTAATCGATCATGCATGGGGATGGGAACCATGTACTATTAAGGATATAAAGTCATATAAACCTGAAAGAAATAGTATAAGTTCTGGACAAGTTTTACATTGTCCATATACATTTAAAAAAGCAAAAATAATAATAAAAGAAATGGCTGACTTACTGGCTTTAGATTTGGTAAAAAAGAATTTGGTAACAAATCAATTAGTGCTTACAATTGGATATGATATTGATAATTTAACAATACCAGAAATAAGAAATAGATATGATGGAGATATTACATATGACCATTATGGTAGAGAAGTACCTAAACACGCACATGGTACAATTAATATAGATCATTATACATCTTCATCAAAAATAATTATGGATAATATGATGAAACTATTTGAAAAAATCATAAATAAGGAATTGTTGATTAGAAGGGTAAATGTAGTAGCTTGTAATGTAGTTCCACCTGAAAGTGTAAAAGATAAAAAAATAGTACAACAATTTGATTTATTTTCTAACAATGAAGAACAAGAAAAATTAAAAATAAAAGAACTAGAAGATGAACAAGAAGAAAAAAAAGTTCAAGAAGTTTTATTAAGTATAAAAAACAGATTTGGAAAAAATGCAATCCTAAAAGGAATGAATTTAGAAGAAGGTGGAACAACAATAGAGAGAAATGGTCAGATAGGAGGTCATAAAGGATAATGAATAAGTATGATGATATAATCAAATTACCACATCATGTATCTAAAAGACATCCTCAAATGAGTATTATGGCTAGGTCAGCACAATTTGCACCTTTTGCAGCTTTATCAGGATATGATGAAGCAGTAAAAGAAACTGCAAGATTAACTGATAAGAGATTAGAAATTGATGATGGTTTAAAGTCAATCTTAAATAATAAATTACAATATATTTTAGAAAATATTAATATTAATCCAGAAATTATTTTTACATATTTTGTATATGATAGAAAGAAAACTGGTGGTAAATATATTGAAAAAATCGGAATAGTTAAAAAAATTGATCTAATAGAAAAATATATACTATTAACTGACAAATCAAAAATACCAATAGAAGAAATAATAGACATAAATGGAGAAATATTTAAGGATTTAGAATAAAAGGTTATCATATGATAATCTTTTTTCATTATAAAAGGAGGGGAATATTTTGAATAAAAAGTTTGAAGAAGATTTTATTGAAACAAGAGATGAAAGTTTAAATAAAACATTAGATAATAAAATTAATTGGAATAAATTTTTAAATTATTGGTCAAAAATACTTGATAGTTATAGCGTTGATAATATCTTAAATTTATATTCATATAATTCTTATGGAAAAATATTTCATACTTTTGATGAATGGAATAATGATGAAATAGATAGAAGAATAAAACCTAAAAGTAAGGGAATACCAATACTTATAGATGATAAAAAGGTTTATGTATTTGATATAAAGCAAACATACGGAAAAGAATATAATCAATGGAATTATAATCATTTAATAGATTTGGAAACATTGAGTTATTATCAAGATAAATATCAAGTACTAAATGATTCAGAAATTAATATAAATGATAATTTTTATAATGTGTTTTATGAAATCTCAAAATCACAATTGAATAATGATTATTTAAGTTTAAATAATAATGAAGTGGAGTTTATTGCTAATACAATGACTTCACTTTTTTTATCAAAAATAAATTTTAATATTTATAATTATGATCATAGTTTTGAATATACAAAAGAATTAGATGAAGATGATATATTAAAATGTATGCAAGTTGTAAATAAAGAAACTGCAATTATATACAAAGATTTTATGAAAAATGCAATTGCTTTAGAGCGTATTCATTCTAATATTAAAGATACAATTATTCAACAATATAAAGATAATGAATTTATGCCAAATAGTGATAGAGAAGGTTATCTTCAAACTATAGAAAAAAATACAGGTTATGATTATGATTTAATAGATGGAATTTATAATAATTTATTAAGTAAGTACTCATATATAAAACCAAAAAAATTATATATGAGATTTAATACTGAAAAAGAAGTTGAACAATTTGTTGATGATAGAGTAGAGGTAGAGGAAAAAGAACCCAAACAATATAAAAATAGTGATAATGAACAATTATCATTGTTTGAGTCGAGAGAAGAAACTTTAGCTAATAAAATATGTGATATTTTTAATTCTTTTGATACAAAATATCGAAATACTTTTAGTGTCCGTAAGGTGGAACTTCAAAGATGGGAACATATTTCAAGTAAAAAAAGAAATTTAACAATACTTTTAACAAGTCCTTTAGCAGATGATATGGGAGAAAATAGTTTTAGTTATTTTAATACTGATAAAACTGATGAAATAAAACTAAATGATGGAATTATTAATAATTATTTTTTAAATAAATTAAATAAAGACAAAGATTTTGATATTTTATTTAGTCCTAGTATTATACATATATATTGGCATAACTTTGATAGTAAAGAATTTGACCTTAATATACCAAGTACAAAGTTAGTAGATGAAAATGATCTTGATAATCAAATGTTAGAAGAAATAGATAAAGAAGTTTCTTCTATTACTGATAATGAAATTGATTATAAAGTAACTACTGCAGAAATTATTCCAACTCGTTCAGGAATTGAAACAAATGTTATTGAAGAACATTCTTATAATAAAAATGGAATAGAATTAGAAGAAAAATATCCTAAAATAAATTATCATATTAGTGATAATAGGGTTGATACAACTTTTGGTGCTAAATCAAGATTTGATGATAATGTCAAAGCAATAGAACTTTTAAAGCAACTTGAATTAGAAGATAGAAATGCAACAAAAGAAGAACAAGATATATTATCTCGTTATGTAGGTTGGGGTGGAATTTCTGATGCTTTTGATGAAAGAAAAGATAATTGGGAAAAAGAAAGAAATCAATTAAAAGAATTATTATCTGAAAAAGAATATAAAGATGCTTCTCATTCTACTTTGTCATCTTTTTATACTCCTAATATAGCAATAGATGGAATATATAATGCTTTATCAAAGTTCGGTTTTGAAAAAGGAAATATTTTAGAACCTAGTTGTGGTATTGGAAATTTCTTTGGAAGATTACCAAATGAATTTGAAAAGAGTAAATTGTATGGTATAGAACTTGATAGCATAAGTGGTAGAATAGCAAAAAAATTATATCCTAATGCAAAAATAGAAATTAATGGTTATGAAGAATCTAAAATAAATGATAATCTATTTGATGTAGCTATTGGTAATGTTCCTTTTGGTAGTAATACTATATATGATAAAAGATATAAAGATAAGTTTTTAATTCACGATTATTTCTTTCAAAAAACTTTAGATAAAGTTAGAAGTGGTGGAATTATTGCTTTTATAACTACTGATGGAACACTTGATAAAAAGAATACAAGAGTAAGAGAATATATAGCAAAAAGAGCAGAGTTTTTAGGTGCAATAAGATTACCTAACAATACATTTTCAGGAAACGCTAATACAAAGGTTACATCAGATATTATTTTCTTAAAAAAGAGAGATGAATTAAAACTAGATGTAAGTGATGAAAATTGGATTTATACAAGTGAATATGATGATGGAATAACAATTAATAATTATTATATTGATAATCCTGAAATGATGCTCGGTAAAATGGGATTACAAAGTTCACAATTTGGTGGATTTGATAATACCTTAAATCCTATTGATGAAGATATAAAAGTTTTAATGAATAATGCTATATCTAAATTACCTAGTGAAATATATACTCAAGTTGCTTATGAAGTTAATGATAATAATAGTGAGTATGAAATATTAGAAGTTGATGATAATGTTAAAAATAATGCTTTTGTTATAGTTAATAAAAATAATAAGGATATTATATATCAAAGACAAGATTCTAATTTAGTACCTTATGAAATTCAAGATGGAATGGTAGCAAAAAGAATTATTGGTTTATGTAAAGTTAAAAATGCTTTAAGAAAAGTATTTGATATTCAATTACAAGATGGAACTGATGAAGAATTATTAGTAGCACAAAATGAATTAAGTAAAGAATATGATGAATTTATAAAAAGATATGGCTATATAAATGATAGTGTTAATGCTAGAGCATTTGATAATGATCCAGATTATTATTTACTTACTTCTATTGAAAATAAAGTTAGTAGAGATGAAGAAAATGAAAAACCTATATATGAAAAGGGAGATGTCTTTACTAAAAGAACAATAAGAAAAAGTAAAGAAGTATCAAATGCTGATAATGCAGAAACAGCTTTGAGATATTCTTTAAATAATCGTGGTTGTGTAGATATTGAATATATGAAAACAATCTACAATAAAACTGATGAGGAAATAATTGAAGAATTAGATACACTAATATATCAAGATCCTTCAAAGATACATGACTTTAATAATGGTTGGGTAATTGCAAGTGAATATTTAAGTGGTAATGTAAAACAAAAACTTAATTATGCTAAATCAGTTAATATAGAAAATAAGTATGATAAAAATATTGAAGCATTGGAAAAAGTACAACCTATACCACTTGAATATGATGAGATAAGTGTAAAGTTAGGTAGTACTTGGATACCAGAAGATGTATATCATCAGTTTTGTGTAGAACTTTTAGATATACCAAGATGGAATCAAAGTCATTTGAAAATTAAATATGCAAAAGAAATAAATAGTTGGTTATTTCAAGCAAGTGGCTTATATGGATATGGTATTAAAAATACTAATACTTGGGGAACTGATAGAGCAGATGCTTTATCTATAATAAAAAACACTTTAAATCTTCAAAGCATAACTATATATGATAAATTAGAAGATGAAAGAAGAATAGTTAATCCAGTAGAAACTGCAAATGCTAGAGAAAAACAAGAACTTATAAAACAGGAGTTTAAAGAGTGGATTTGGAAAGATGAAGAACGAAGAAATAGACTTGTAAAAATATATAATGAACAATTTAATTGCATGAGAGAAAGAGAATTTGATGGAAGTCATTTAACATTTGATGGAATGAATCCAACTATAAATCTTCGTCCACATCAAAAAGATGCAGTTGCTCGTGTTTTATATGGTGGTAATACTTTACTTGCTCATGCAGTAGGTGCTGGAAAAACTTATGAATGTATTGCAAGTGCTATGGAATTAAAAAGATTAGGAATAGTTAGTAAACCAATGTTTGTAGTACCAAATCATTTATTAGGACAATGGGCTAATGAAATTTTAAAATTATATCCCACTGCAAATATATTGGTAGCTACTCAAAAAGATTTTGAAAAAACTAGACGAAAAAAATTAATGGCAAAAATTGCAACAGGAGAATGGGATGCGGTTTTGATTGCTCATTCTAGTTTTGGATTAGTACCTATGAGTAGAGAGTATGAAAAAAGACATATAGAAAATCAAATAGATGAAATAGTAGAGGCAATAGAAAGAATAAAAGCAGAATCTAATGAAGGTTTAAGTGTAAAAAAATTAGAACAAATAAAAACTAGTATGGATACAAAATTAAAAACTTTATTAGATAGTCCAAAAGATGATGTAGTAACATTTGAAGAATTAGGAATAGATGAGTTAATAGTAGATGAAGCACATATGTTTAAAAATTTACCCATGTTTTCAAAAATAAGAAATGTAGCAGGAATAAATAATTCAGAATCTAAAAAAGCAACTGACTTATTTATGAAAATAAGTTATATATTAGAAAATAATGGTGGCAAAGGTGCAGTATTTGCAACTGGTACTCCTATATCAAATTCAATGGGAGAATTATTTGCTATGCAAAAGTACTTACAACTTGATAGATTAAGAGAAATGGGATTAGAACATTTTGATGAATGGGCATCAACTTTTGGAGAAGTAGTTAATAGTTTTGAAATTGCTCCTGATGGTAGTGGTTTTAGAACAAAAGCAAGATTTGCTCAATTCTTTAATATTCCTGAACTTATGACATTATTTAAAGAAGTTGCAGATATTAAAACTTCAAAAATGTTAGATTTACCAGTACCAAAGTTAAAAGGTGGAGATTATAAAACAATAGTTGCTCCAAAAAGTAATGAATTAGGAGAGTATGTAGATAAATTAGCAGAACGAAGTGAAATCATAAGAAATGGTTGTGATCCTAGAGTTGATAATATGTTATTGGTTACTAATGATGGAAGAAAAGCAGCACTTGATTTAAGAATGATAGATCCAAATATGCCAGACTTACCTAATTCAAAAATAAATATGGCAGTAGAAAACATTTATAAAGTATGGTTAGAAAATAAAGAGGACAAGTTAACACAACTTGTTTTTTGTGATTTATCTACACCTAAAAATGATGGAACCTTTAATGTTTATGATGATATTAAGAATAAATTAATTCAAAGGGGAATACCTGAAGAAGAAATTGAATTTATTCATAATGCTAAAACTAATCCACAAAAATTAAAACTATTTGAAGATATGAGAAATGGTACTAAACGAATACTAATAGGTTCAACATCTAAAATGGGTGCAGGTATGAATGTTCAAGATAAATTAATTGCTTTACATCATTTAGATTGTCCATGGAGACCAAGTGATATAGAGCAAAGAGAAGGAAGAATATTAAGACAAGGAAATCAAAACGAAGAAGTTGAAATATATAGATATGTAACTGAAGGAAGTTTTGATGCTTACTCTTATCAATTAATTCAAACTAAATCTACTTTTATAAATCAAATAATGGCAAATAGCAATGGTAGTGGAAGAACTGCAGAAGATTTAGATAGAGATACACTTACTTATGCAGAAGTTAAAGCTCTTGCTAGTGGGAATCCGTTAATATTAGAAAAGTTTAAAGTAGAAAATGAATTGAAACAATTATATTTATCTAAAAGTAGATATGATAAATCTCGTATAGAATTAGAAAGTAAATATAATAGAGAATTACCTAGACAATTAAAATATCAAGAAAGTTATTTGAAAGGTTTACAAGAAGATATTACCAAAGTAGTTGATTTATCTGCAGATAACTTTAATATAGTAATTAGGGAACAATATTATAATTCAAGAAAAGACGCAAGTACTAAATTTTATCAATCTTTATCGTTGTTAAAAACAGGAGAAGAAACAAAAATAGGAGAAATAAGTGGTTTCGATATTATTGGTACTAGAGAAGAATTGAGATATACTCCTGTTGTTTGGATAAAAGGTTCAGGAAAATATAAAGTTGAAATAAATAACATTGATGAAATAGGTAATATTATTAAATTAGAAAATATGTTAAAAAGTTTCGAAAATAAAATAAACACTGTAACCGACCAAATTGCATATACAAAAAAACAACTTGATGATACAAAAGAAGAACTTGATAAACCTTTCACTAGTGCAGATAGAATTAAAGAATTACAAAAAGAAAAAGCAAGAATTGATAGTGAATTGGATTTGGATAAACAAGAATTAAATGTCGATATGGAAGAAGATAAAGGTCAAGAATTATCACAATAAAATAAATTTAATTTTTTTCATAAAACTACTTGCAAAAATTCCTTTTTTAAGTGATAAATGGAACGAAGGGAAAACGCTATTAAATATGTCTAATTTGAATAATATACACTTTAAAGACGGCTTTCAATCATATACTTGTATAAAAAAATTAAATTGTTCAAATGGGCTTAAAATAGCAAAGGAAGGAGTATGATATGAAAGAGTTGAACATCAATAAAGATTTTATGTTATGGTTTTTAGAAATTGTCGAAAACATAATAGTAGATAGCATTGAAGATAATCCGACAAAATTTCCTACATTCCTTGCTGTAAATGAATTGATAAACAAACTAAATTTAGAAGAAGGAGTTAACATTTCTAATGTAATAGGAGAATTAACAACTAATAAAATTTTTGAAGAAGTAAAAAATAATATATAAGAGGGAGAGATGAAAGATGTATATTACAGATAGTACTGAAAATGTTAGAGAATTAATTGAAAAGTTAGAAGAAATTAAAGACATAAGTAAAATGAGATTCTTACTATATATATTTAATTCTTTAAATAATAATTTGATTAACAATAAAAATGAAGTTAATCCTAACTTGGTGGAAGATCCTGATTTAGTTATATTTAATTTTCCATCAATTGGTTTTGCAGATAACTATATTACTATTTTCTTACAATATAATGTTATGGTATATAATGTATTCTGCAAACAAAACAAAATAGTAAGTGAACTAGACGCTTATGAAGATGAAGGCAATGTATATGGAGTAGAATATGATGAGGAAGATAAAGAATTAATAACTTTATTTGAAAAATTATCTTTTAAAGAAAAATTAGATATATTTGGAGAGATAGTTATAAGGTATGATAATGAAACATACTTTAAGGAAAGAATAACAATGCTTACATTTGATTCTGATAGAAGTGGTTATGACATAGCAAAATTAATAAAGGATTTTAAAAACAATAATAAATAAAAATAAAACAAGAAAGCTCAATGCAAAATGTGTTGAGTTTTTTTGTTGCATAAATTTATATAATTCTTAATAAGTTTTAGAGGAGGCAGATACATGGAGATGAACAATAATTTAAACTTAAATTACAATATTAAATTAAATTACGATTCAAATGGTAAAGATTTATATCAAATTATAAAAGAACATTTTTTAATATATATAAAAGAATTAAAAAAAGATAAAGAAAATCAAAAAAATGTTAATCAGAAACAATAAAAGTGACACCAAAATATGTTATAATTAATATAGCATTAAGAGTTTCCGATTAACATATTTTATAGGAGGGAAATAAGTTATGAGGAAATACAAATGTGGTGATTATTTAAGGTTATCAAAAGAGGACTTATTAAAAAAAGACGAGAGTACTTCAATTGAAAGTCAAAGAATGATTATTGAATCATTTTGTAAATATCATAACCTAGAACTTGTAGAAGAATATGTTGATGACGGATACTCTGGTGGTAATTTTGAAAGACCTGGATTTAAGAGAATGATTGAAGATATAGAATCAGGAAAAATAGATTGTATATTAACAAAAGATTTTTCGAGATTAGGTCGTGAGTTATACCAAACAGGTTCATTTATTGAAGATTACTTCAATGAAAAAGGTGTAAGATATATTGCAATAAATGATGGTTATGATTCTCTTGAAGGAGATAGTATGATTTCAATGAAATTAACCTATAACGACTATACATTAAGAGATACATCGAAAAAGGTTAAATCAGCATTTACTGCTAGACAAAAAAAAGGAGAGTATATTGGCTCAATTCCAAAGTATGGTTACTTGAAAGATCCAACTGACCATCACAAATTAGTTATAGACCCAATTGCGTCATTAGTTGTTAAAAGAATTTTTAAAATGGCGTATGCAGGGAATAGTTGTTATAAGATAGCTAATATTTTAACTCTTGAAAAAGTTCCAATTCCAATAATATATAAGAAAGAAACTAGAGGGGCAGTAATTACTGAAAATGATGGTTATGGAATTTGGAGACCTCAAACAATAAGAAGTATCTTAACAAGTGAAATGTACTTAGGTCATATGGTTCAAAATACTTTCAATAAGATTAGATACAATTCAAAAAGAGTTAGAGCAGTAAAAAAAGAAGATTACATTATAGTTGAAAATACTCACGAACCAATAATTGATAAAGAAATTTTTGATAAAGTAAATAAAGTGTTGAAAGCAAATTCAAAGACGGTAGAAAAGAATAAAGACAGATATTTATTTAGTGGATTATTAAAATGTAAAGAATGTGGTCATACGATTAGCATTTTAGAAAGAAAGAATAAAGGAGATAAATCTCATTATACTCAATGCAATCAGTATAGTAAAAAAGGAAAGTATGGAATATGCAATATCCATAGATTAAACTATAATCTACTAGAAGATGACTTGGTATCGGTTATTACTGATATATGCAAATCGTTTATTAAAGAATATGATGGTAAATCACTAACCGAAGAAGCAAATGCAATTTTGAATGAAGAAACAATTGAATTACAAAAACAAATAGATGTCTTTATAAAAGAAATAGCAAAATATAATACTGCTATTGAACAATTATATATGGATAAAGTACAAGGGAAGATTCCTGAAAATATATTTGCTAATTTACTTGATAGATATAATAAAGACTTAAATAATGCAACCACTCAAAAAAATGAATTAGAAAAAGATAAGATTAAAATGTTATCTAAAATAGAAAGTTTAGATTATGATGCTTGTGCAGAAATAGTAAAGAAGTTTTTATCATCTAAACATCCTACTCGTGCAATGATAGTTGAATTAATAGATAGGATAGAAATTGATAATGATAAAAATGTAAATGTATTTTTTAGATTTCAAGAACTTTCTAGTTATGTAAGGTAATTTTTTTTAAAAGTTATTCATCTCCCATGAAAAAGCAACCTCAAATATTTTCTCCCATAAAACTTGTAACAGGTGTTACACTTCCTTTTCTTTCGTATGGTGGAAGTAGTTTACTTATAAGTATGATAAGTATTGGGATTTTATTAAATATTTCGGATACTGCTAACTAATATTAATATAGTTATTAATTAAAGAATAGTTTTATAATTTTTTCTTTAATTATGATAGAAGTTTTTTTATATTATTTTTTAGATTTTCATTTTATGTAAAAGATTGTAAGTTTAATGGGTTACAATCTTTTTTAATTCTTTGCAATAGTTTATAAAAAGTAAAATTAGATTTATGTTATAATATAGAAGGTGGTATTATGAAGAAAGTAATAATGAATAAATACACGTTATTATTATTGTTTGCAATTTTTTTTGTGTTATTGTTTTCATATTCAACACTTTATAATATAGGTAGTGGTGATTCTTCGATTTTTTTAACAATTGGAAAGTTTTGGAGTGATGGGAAAATTCCGTATGTTGATTTATTTGATCATAAAGGACCTTTAATATTTTTTATAAGTATGCTAGGTTATAAGATATTTGGATGTGCGCAAGGCGTTCTTCCATTTCAATTTGTTTCAATGTTTTTTTCTTTTTATTTTTTAGAAAAAATTGCTTTTTTAGAATTAAAGAATAAGAAAAAAAGTGTTTTTCTAACCTTTTTAACTCTTTGTTTTCTTCCTATTTTATACGGTGAGGGAAACTTGACTGAGGAATATTGTTTACCATTTATTACTTGTTGTATGTATTTAAATTTGAAATTTTTGAATACATATATTAAATCTAAAAAAATTAATCACAAAAGAATATATTCATTTATCTATGGAATTTCTTTATCCGTTTGTTTTTTAACTCGACTAACAAATTGCATTAGTATTTTAATAGGAATGGGTATTATATATATAATTTTTCTTAAAGAAAAAAAGATAAAAATGTTGTTAGATAGTGTATTTTTTACAATATTAGGTTTTCTTACTTTGTTTTTACCGTTTGCTATTTATTTTTTATCAAAAAATTGTTTTTTTGATTTTATTTATGGTACGTTATTATATAATTTAGATTATGTAAGTAATTTGTTTTCTTGGGTTCATAATGAATATGTTCTAATATATATAGGTATTTATATTGTTTGTTTTTTTCCTAGTTATATTATTTTTATAATTGGAATTTTAAAATTTAGAAAAGAAAAGAATTTTAAGTTTATATTTTATATGTTGTTAGGAATATGTGAAAATATATTGTTTTTAACAGGTAAGCTTTATCCTCATTATTCTATGATTACATTACCTAATTTTATTATTGCATTATGTGAAATGGAAAATTATTTTAGAAAAAATAAGAATATATTTTATGTTCCAATTGTATTGTTTTTTTATTGTTGTTGTTTTGCTTATGCTTTTGATTTTGATGTTAAATTAAAAAATGAAAATTATAAGATAGACGAATTTATATCGCATCTTGATAATAAAGATTCATTTATTGCAGTTAATCTTGATGATTATAAATCGATTTATATTAATAATGATATAGTTCCTTTTTATAAATATTTTGTTTTGCAAGATTGGCAAGCGTCAAATTCTAATAAAATGAAATTGGAATTAGTAAATGAGTTTGAAAAAGGGAATGTAAAATATATTTTAATTCAAAATGAGATGGCAAGTGTTATTTATGATTTATTATTAAAAAAATATGATTATAAAGATAGTATAAAGGTAGATGAAAATGTTATAAGTCTTTATGAATTAAAAAAGGAGTTTAATTAAACTTCTTTTTTGTGTTAGATAATATATAATTTTTATTTATTTTGTGTGATATACTAAAGATGGTGATGGTATGAAAAAACGTAATTTATTATTTTTATTTTCTGTTATGGTGATCTATGTAATTATTGGTTGTGGTTCTTGCTATAATATTTTTTCATATGGGTTAAATTATTTTTCAACGATAGAGAATAGACATTTTGCGCATTTTGAAGATGTTAAATTTAATAATTTTTTTAATGGTAATTTGCAAACTAATTTGGAAAATTCTTTATCTGATCAGTTTTATCGTGCTGATGAATTGAGACTAAAATATTATGATAATCTTTTGTTTTTAGATTATAGAAATATTCCAAAATCTATTTGTAAAAACAAATATGTAAAGGTTGGTTCATTATTTGCTTCTTTTAATTGTGATGATTTATTTATGTATAGATATGATAAAAATTTTTATAATGATGTTATTTCGAAAATTGAAAATAATTTAATTATATATAATGAAATTAATAAATTAGTTGATTCATATTATTATTATATCCCTACTGGACAAGGTTATGATTTCGAAAATAATACTGATGAAGTTGATATAAAATATTATTTTGACCAGTATTTTGATAGTGATTATACATATTTTGAATTAGATACTCGTAATTATTATGATTATCAAAAATATTTTTATAAAACTGATCATCATTGGAATCAGGATGGTTCTTATAAGGCCTATAGTGATATTATAACTACTATGACAGGAGAGAAACCTAAAGAGATTTCTAAAAGATTAGATCTTACTGACGCTAACTTTTATGGTACTTTAGCAAGGCTAACTAAATATTTTGATATTAAAGAATCATTTTTTATTAACTATGTTGA
>JAGALD010000001.1 GCA_017625395.1 Bacilli bacterium
CAAGGTTATTTGAATCAACTCATGAGTGAAATAGGGAAAATAAGTATCTATTTCCGGTTAGAAACCGTTATTTGAATTAAGACCTAAGTAGGATGGCACCGTGATTATTCACTCCTATTGATGGTCTTTTTTTGTTATAGGAGGGATGGTTTATGATTAAAGAATTATTTGGTAATGATTATGATGATTTATTGAACTGTGCAGATATACTTGAAAAAAGTAAACTTCTTGCAGAAAGAATTTTTGAAGAGAAAACTGATAAGGGAGGAAATCCTTATATGGTTCATTTATTATCAGTTTCATATTTTATGAATTCTCTTGAGGAAAAGGTAGTAGCGATTCTTCATGATATTTTAGAGGATTCTGAAGTAACAAAAGATGAATTAGAGGAGTTAGGATATTCTAGTGAGATACTTGATTCAATTGATATTCTTACTAGAAGAGATAAAGAAGACTATTCTAAATATATTGAGAGAATTATTTCCTCGGGTAATTTGATTGCATTGAATGTTAAATTATTTGATTTAAAAAATAATATGGATATTTCTAGGATTAAGAATCCTACTCCAAAGGATTTTTCTAGAATTGAGACTAGATATCGTCCAGCGTATGTTAAGATAGAAAATAAAATAAATGAAATGAGGGAAAAACAATGTTAGATATAAAGTTTGTAAGAGAGAATACTGATAAAGTTAAAGAAAATATAAAAAGAAAATTTCAAGAACATAAATTGCCACTTGTAGATGAAGTTTTAGTTCTTAATAAAGAAATTAGAGAGTTAAAGCTTGAAGGAGATAATTTAAGAGGAGAAAGAAATCAAGTTAGTAATGAAATTGGATTACTAATGAGAGATAAGAAGAAGGAAGAAGCAGAAGCTAAAAAGGCTCGTGTAAAAGAAATTAATGAAAGACTTGAAGTTCTTGAAAAAGAAGAATCTGAAAAGAATATTGAATTAAGAAAAAGAATGTTAGTTATTCCTAATATTGTAGATGAGTCTGTTCCAGTTGGAAAAGATGATAGTGAAAATGTTGAAGTTGAGAAGTTTGGTGAACCAGTTGAACCAAGTTTTGAAGTTCCATATCATGCTGATATTATGGCAAGTTTAGCAGGTATTGATAAGGAAAGTGCAGGAAGAACTTCTGGAAATGGATTTTATTATTTAATGGGGGATGCTGCAAGAATTCATTCTGCTATGATTTCATATGCAAGAGACTTCATGATTAATAAAGGTTTTATTTATTGTATTCCACCATTTATGATTAGAAGTGATGTAGTAACTGGTGTTATGTCTTTTGAAGAAATGGAAGCTATGATGTACAAAATAGAGGGTGAAGATTTATATTTAATTGGTACTAGTGAACATTCTATGATTGGTAAGTTTAAAGACCAAATTGTAAAAGAAACTGAACTTCCTATTTGTATGACTTCTTATTCACCTTGCTTTAGAAAAGAAGTTGGTGCTCATGGAATAGAAGAACGTGGAGTATATCGTGTGCATCAATTTGAAAAACAAGAAATGGTTGTATTATGTAAGCCGGAAGAATCAATGGACTGGTATAACAAAATGTGGAGTTATACTGTTGAATTCTTTAGAAGCCTAGATATACCAGTTAGAACACTTGAATGTTGTACTGGGGACTTAGCAGATTTAAAGGTTAAATCATGTGATATTGAAGCATGGAGCCCAAGACAAAAGAAATACTTTGAAGTTGGAAGTTGTTCTAATTTAACTGATGCTCAAGCTAGAAGACTTGGTATAAGAGCTAAGGGTGAAAATGGTAATTATTTAGTACATACTTTAAATAATACAGTTTTAGCTTCACCTAGAGCATTAATCGCATTTTTAGAAAATAATGTAAATGAGGATGGAAGTGTAAATATTCCAGAAAAGTTAAGACCATATATGGGTGGTATTGAAAAAATAGAACCTAAAAAATAATATAATGATAAAAGCACTTTAAATATAAATTGAAAGTGCTTTTATTTTGCTTTATTTTGTTGTAAAATTATATATATGATACGGAGGTTTTTATGAACATAGATTTAGCATATATATATAATGTAATTAATTCATTTAAAGAGACAATGATTGATGGGGAACGTGTTGAAATAATTGTTACTCCAAAAGAAGAAAATGATAAATATGTACATGCTGATGAGAGAAAAATTACTATTGGGTTGCAAGGTGGATTATCAAGAGAAAGATGTTCTTTTTATGTTAGTAATGGAAGTGAATTTGATTTAAATGTTTTACCTTTATTATTAAATTATTTTTCTAATGAAGATAATTTTGGTAATGATTGGAATATTACAGAACCCGTTTTTTCTGAAAATACTTATAAAGCGCGTTTGGAAACAGAAAGCGGTAACTTACTTTATTTAGAAACATTTAATGATTCTTTATTTGAGAAGTTAAAAAATTATCAAAGTATCAAACCTCCAATGACTAATAAATTTAGTGTTAATCAATTGTTTTGGGAAAACTTAATTAATTGTGCTAAAAGTCGTGCAACTGTTAAAGATGTATTTGGTAATGAGAGATTTACTCAAGAAGAAAAACAAATTTTAGAGCATTTTTTAGATGTATTTGGTAAAAGTAATTTGTTAGTTAATTCTAGGGGGAATGTTGCAAATAAGAAAGCCCCAATGCTTATAAAGAAACTTTTTGATTCTAATGGTTATCATGGTGATATTACTAAATTAGTTTCATTTGAAGAATATGAATGGTTTGAAAAAAATGTTTCAAAGGATGTAATTTCAAAAATTGATTCTGATATGCTTGATAAGTTAGGAGTAGCATTAAGGGGAGAAACAAAATTTAATCAGTTTATAAATAATAATTCAGATAATTTGGGTCTTTCATATGATGAAATTGTTGATAGAAAACAATTTGCTTTTAATGAGCTTCATAGAGAAAGAGTAAATTATTTTGGTACAGGTAGAAAATCAGTAAAAATAGATAAATTATTATCAATTTATGAAGAGGAGTCAATTCTACAGAATTTAAGTATAGAACAAGTAGAAAGATATCGTTTATATTGCGAGGAATTGAAAGGATATGTAGAAGCTAATATAGCAAGAAGAAATAGAACTGAAACAGTAAAAGTATATCCTAGTGATGAAAATGTTAAATATACTCTTGTTTCATCAGATTTATTTAATAGGGATTTTGATTCTTTGATTGAATCTATTAAAATGTGTAAAGAGAGCCGTGTTAATGATGAAAAGTTTGAATTAATTATTGAATCTGATCCTCAAAATAAGAATAAAAGACTTGTTAGGGTTGCTTTGTTAAATGGTATATCAAGACGTGATAATTTTGATTTTACTTTTGATAGCAATGAGTTTGATTCTAAAATTTCTTCTTTGTTGGATTTAGTTCGTACAAATGATGAATTTTCTAAAGTTAGTTCTGTTTTAGGAAATGAATCATTAAAAACAACATATATTCAAACTAGTGATAATAATGAGATTTTGATAAAATTACCTTCTTCAGTTGATTATGAGATTGAAAGTAGTGTATCTATTGATAATGGTGAGGTAACGCATGAAACAAAAAATCCAGAACAGGTTTCAAATACTTTACTAGAACCATCTAATCCTGCAATAGCTGTAGCTGGTGATAGTATGAAATATAAGGATTTATTTGATATTATTGAAATGGTAAAGAATGCTAGAGTAGATGGTGAAAGGTTTGAAATAGTAATTGATAAAGGATTAAATGATACTAGTAAAAGAGAAGTTAAAATTACTTTATTAGGAGGAAATGCTAGAGATAGTTATAATTTTATATTTGATGATGGCGTTTCATTTGATTCTATATTGCCTAAAATATTTGATAGTGTTTGTCTTAATGATAAGATTAGTGCTGTTAAAAATACTACAACTGGTTTAATTGAAAGAACAAATGATTCTATTTCATTATTTACAACAGAAAGTAAAAATGAAATATTAGTTCGTTATAGTTTACCAGAAACTTTACAAATATCTAATTATTTATCAGCCGATAAAGTAGAGAGTGGATTATCAAAAAATGATAGAGAAATTGTTGAATATTTTAGATTGAATTTTTTGCGAGAAGTTAATAAATTACCTGATATTGAAAAAATAAGAATTGAAGATTTGATTCGTGGTAATGAAAATATAAAATATATTGAAGACTTAAGAAATAAACTTTATAGTGGTGAAATTAAGGGGAATGACTTTGTTCAAATGGTTGGATATAATGCAAAACATATTCCACAAGGTGTAATTTTAGGTATTGTTGATAGAGCTCAAGCTAAAAAAGATTCTAGTGTTTTAGAGGTTAAAGATACTAATTTAGATAGAGATATTTTAAGTATTTTACATCAGCAAATGAAAGACTTTTTCTTAGAGCCTAAGCATAATACATCTGTAGTTAAGGAAAATAAATATTTTGAAGAATTACATGAATTTGTAAAAAAATTTAAAATATATAGTAATCTAAATGGTGATTTAGAAGTATTTTTTAGGGAATCAAATGAAAAATATGATGCTAATGATGCTGAGAAAAGTAAGATTCAATTTGCTCATTTTTGGGCTTCTATGGCTGGTGTAAAGAGCAATCATGGTGATTTAATTCCAGGAGAGATACAAGCTTTTGGAGAAGAATCACGTAATTTATTTAATATAATGAGTGTTCAATTCCTTGAATCAATAAAGAAAGATATAAATGTTGATTTGGATTCATTGAAAAAAGAATTTGATAATAGTGGTTATCCATTTGCAAATGACGTTTTTGAACGATTGTTTAAAAATGATAATTATATTGAGTTTATAAAGACATATTATAAAGTGCAGTTAATGTATGGAAAGTCGCAAGAAAGTGTAAAATTAGATTCTGAAAAAGTAGAATCAATTGATAAAGAAGTTGAGAATGAATTACAGGATAATGCAAATTCTTTTGAATCTATTAAAGTGATGGAAGATGATTATAAATTACAAGAAGAAGTCAGTATTGCTGTTAGAGAAGCGCTTGCAAGAGAAGAACAAAAAGAATTGAGTGATTCACAGAAACCTGTAGTTATAAATGAAGATGAAATACGTGTAGAAGTTAGAAGAGCATTAGATGAAGCAATTACCCAAAGTAATGTTTCAGACAAGGTTGTAGAGGAAGAAGATTCTTTGGAGGATCAAAATGATATGTCAGCCAATGAAGTTATGGCTTCTCAAATAAAAGATGCTTATGAAATTGCTGATAGTTATTCAACAATGGATAGTCCTGCTTCTTTAAAAATCTTCTTTTTAAAGGATAATCCTAATATGGGACAAGTTACAATTTCTCATGGAGCTACTAATGATGAGACTGTTCTTTTGGATATAACAGTTTCAAAGGATGTTTTATTGAATGAATTATTACCTGAAATTTGTAATGTATATGTTGAAAATAATAGTGGTGTAAAAATGGAGACTTTTGAAGTGCCTAATACGAATAAAGCAGGTTTAATTGCGCTTGGAAAAAATGATAATTTATTGCAAGTTTCTAATGCTACAAAAGCTGAAGTTCTACTTGTTCAAGAAAATATAAAGTTTGCTAAAGAGAATATTACCCAAGTCGACTCTAATAAGTCGATAGTGTTATAGGTTAAAAAATGAAAAGACCAATATTGACAAAAATATTACTAATAATTATTGCAATACTTTTGTTTTTCTTTCTTTTATTATTAGGAGCCAGAAGTATTTTAGCTCCTAATAATTTGAAAATATTAGTAGAAAGTATAGATATAAAGGTAAAAATAGAAGAATCAGAATATGTTAATAATCTTATAAAAAATAAAAAGCTTAATGATGATTTATTTTCTTATATTGATACCGTTGATTATTCTTTAGTTGTTGATGATATTTTAGATAATTTATATAATAATAATGATTTTTTGATAAAAAAAGAAGATGTAGAAGATATTTTAAAAAAAGCTATTATTATATATGAAAATGAAAATTCTTTGGATATTTATTCAAATATTAAAGATGATATTAGTGAGTTGTCTGATATAATTTCATCTAATATTAATGATAAAGATTTGATAATGAAATTTTCTTTTATTTATAATACCGCAAATGGATATTTGTTTGATCTAATATTATTTGCTTTGTTTAGTTTTATAATTATAGTATTTTTTATTGAAAAGGGATTAGGATTTGGACTTGTTGGTTTAGTTTTTTTACTCGCTTCTATAGGGATGGTTATTTTTGAAAAAAAATGGTTTCCTAATTACATAAATAATATTAATATGATAAAATATTTTAATGAAGAGGTTGTTTCAAGATTAATAACAGATAGTTTTTTTCAGTGTAATTCTTTGTTATTTATTATAAGCATATGTTTGTTATTAATTTATGTAATGATTTATTTTAAAAAAATATTAAGAAAAATAAGAATTATCTTTTATGATAATTATTTTGGGAGGTAATATGAAAATATTAGTAACTGGTGGAACTGGTTATATTGGAAGTCATACTTGTTGTGAATTGTTAGAAAATGATTTTGAAGTTGTTATTGTAGATAATTTCTTTAATTCAAGTCCTGATGTTGTTGGTAAAATTGAGGAAATTTCTAAAAAGAAGGTTTCTTTTTATGAGGGTGACGTATGTGATAAGGCTTTTTTGAAAGGTGTTTTTGAGAAAGAGAAAATTGATGCGGTAATACATTTTGCTGGTTATAAGGCTGTTGGTGAAAGTGTAAAAAAACCTTTAATGTATTATAGAAATAATCTTGATTCTACTATTACTTTATTAGAAGTTATGCAGGAATTTGGTTGTAAGAAAATTGTATTTTCATCTAGTGCTACTGTTTATGGTAATCCTGAAAAATTACCTATAACTGAAGATTTTCCATTACATACAACTAATCCATATGGTACTACAAAACTTATGATAGAAGATATTTTAAAGGATTTATATGTTTCAGATAATGATTGGGCAATTGCTATATTAAGGTATTTTAATCCAATTGGTGCTCATAAGAGTGGTCTTATTGGAGAAAATCCAAATGGAATACCTAATAATTTAATGCCTTATATTGTTAAAGTTGCTAATCATGAATTAGAACAATTAAGTGTATTTGGAAATGATTATAATACAGTTGATGGTACTGGTGTAAGAGATTATATTCATGTTGTAGATTTAGCTAAAGGTCATATTAAGGCAATTGAGAAAGTTTTAAAAGATAATGGTGTAGATGCTTATAATCTTGGAACTGGTAATGGATATAGTGTTTTACAATTGGTAAATACTTTTATGGAAGTTAATGGTATTAATGTTCCTTATAAGATTGTTGAAAGAAGAAGTGGGGATATTGATGCATGCTATGCTTCTACCGATAAAGCAAATGAAAAGTTAAATTGGCATGCAGAACTTGGAATAGAAGAGATGTGTAGAGATGCCTATAATTTTGTTCTTAAGAATAAATAATTTAGGATAGGAGGTTAATTTATGCGTGTTTGTCATTTTTGTGAAGCTGAAAATGAAGATTGGATGAAGATTTGTCAACAGTGTGGAAATCCAATAATTGATAGTAGTAATCGTAATGAGGATGATGAGATTTCTTATGAATATAATTCATATGATGAATCAGAGTCTAGTAAACCTGCTAATTTAGATCTTAAAATAATAATTGCAGTTTTGCTTGTTGTGTTAGTTGCACTTATAATATATACATTTTATGTTGTAACTAATGATGGTAAAGCTGATGATAATGCTACTGAGAATAATGTTGTTGATGTTGAAAATAATGAAGTAGTAGAAAATTCTAATGTAGTTGAAGAATAGTGTATAATAAATCTCTTTTTATATCTTAATAGATGTGAAAGGAGATTTTTTTATTGGCACGTCACAAAGTTGAGATTAGTGGCGTGAATACAGCAAATATCAAAGTATTATCTAATGAAGAGATGTTAGAACTTTTTGAAAGGTATAAAAGTGGTGATAAGTTTGCAAGAGATGATATAATAAATGGAAATTTGAAATTAGTCTTATCAATATTAAAATTTTTTAATAAGACTGATGAAAATAAGGATGATTTATTTCAAGTAGGTTGTGTTGGTCTTTTAAAAGCTGTTGATAATTTTGATCCTAGTTATGGTGTTAAGTTTTCTACTTATTGTGTTCCAATGATTCAAGGAGAGATTAGAAGGTATATAAGAGATAATTCTAGTATTAGAGTTAGTAGATCTCTTAAAGATCTAGCTTATAGAATTATGAAGCTAAAGGAAGAAATTAGTGTATCTAAGGGGTATGATCCTTCGATTGAAGAACTTGCGTCTTTACTTGGTGTTACTTGTACTGAAATTGTTGAGGCAATTGATTCAAGAAGAACTCCTATTAGTATATTCGAACCAATTTATAATGATGGAGGAGACACAATATATTTGTATGACCAGATAGAGGATAAGAAGAATAATAATGTAGATATAGATATCAAAATGGCTGTTAATAATGCTATAGATGAACTTGAAGAAAGGGAACAATATATATTGGATCAGAGATTTGTGATAGGTAAAACACAAACTGAACTTGCAAGTGAACTTGGTATTAGTCAAGCACAAATATCAAGAGTTGAAAAGAAAGCTATTGAATCACTTAAAAAGACTTTGAAATAGTCTTTTTTTTGATATAATTAATTTGGTGATAGTAGTGAAAAAGTGTAATCGTTGTGATAAAGAGTTTGATTTAGAGCAAGATTTTTGTCCTAGTTGTGGTTCTTTTGATCTTACTAAGTTTAATAATTATGTAGAAAATGGTAAATTGAAAACATCTACTAGTACGGTAGGTGTTTTGCTAGTATTATTTTTCTTTTTTCCATTAACTTCAGTGTTTTTATTTATTTCTACTGATAGAAAAACAATTATTATAATTCTTTTTATTTGGTTTTTGGTATTTTTATTTTCTATAATTAAAATTTTATTTTCTTTAATTTTAAATAAGGTAAGAAAAAAGGGCAATAGTAGTGAAAAAATGTAATTATTTAGGAAGAATATATAAAGAAAATCATGAATCTTGTTCTGGCTGTAATGCCTTTGAATTTACTAAGATTGAAGACTTTAAAAAAATGGTTATTACAGCTCTGCTAATAGATGGTTACAAATAAGTACCTATTATATTGATTTTGAAATTTATTAG